>JAADFB010000088.1 GCA_013153095.1 Campylobacterota bacterium
GCGAGGGTTTTGAAGCGTAATTTACCTTAACTAATCCTTTCTCGATAAAAAAATCGCCATTTGACCAGATATCGATCCCGTAACTTTTCATCCTAGCTCCAAAAACTTTTCTAAAGGGATAACCTCCTCTTTTTTGGTAACTAAGTTTTTAACCCAAATAGTATCACTTTTTAACTCCTCCTCTCCCACTATCCCAACAGTGGTAACTTTTAACTTATCTGCACTTTTTAAATGGGCTTTTAAACTTTTAGGTTTATATTCTAAAAAAACTTTAGAATCTTCCCTTTTTTTCCTAGCTAACGAGAAAATAACCTCAACCCCCTCTTTATCTAGCGCTCCTAAATAAAAACCCTCTCTACCCTCTTCATACTCAATTAACTCTAAAATTCGATCAATTCCGATAGCAAATCCTACTGCGGGGGTAGGTTTTCCTCCCAACATCTCCACTAAGTTATCATATCTACCACCACCAATTAAAGCGTTCTGAGCGCCAAGCTGTTCACTTACAAACTCAAAAGCGGTCTTGGTGTAGTAATCTAACCCTCTTACTAAATTTTCATCGATCTCAAACTCAACTCCCTCCTTTTTAAGAAGAGTTTGAAGTTTTGAAAAATCCTCTTGACACTCTGGGCAAAGAAAATCTTTTAGTTTGGGAGCGGTTTTATAAATCTCTTGGCAGTTAGGATTTTTACAATCTAAAACTCTAATTGGATTAAGCTCGCGTCGCCGTTTACAATCTTCACAAATTCCTTCACAAGAAGAAAGAAACTTCACCAGCTCTTTTTTATAAGGAGGAAGACAGTTAGGACATCCTAAAGAGTTCAATTTTAAGCGGTAGGGGATATGGAAACGGTCTAGAATCGACTTTCCTAAAAGGATTAAACTAGCATCTTCATAGACACTTTTTTCTCCAAAGCTTTCAACTCCAAACTGATAAAACTGTCTAAATCTTCCTCGTTGAGGACGCTCATATCTAAACATCGCACCAAAATAGTAAAATCTAAAAACCTTTCCTTGGCGATCCAACTTATGCTCTATAAAACTCCTAACTACTCCAGCCGTACCTTCAGGGCGTAACACCACATCGTTACCCCCTTTATCGATAAATTGATACATCTCCTTCCCAACTATATCACTACTTTCTCCAACACTTCTTTTAAAAAGAGAAGTCTCTTCTAGCAGGGGAGTTTGAATATATTCAAAACCGTAATTTTGAGCTAATTTCTGGGCAGTGTTGATAAAATAGAGATACTTTTTACTAAGTGGTGGTAAAATATCTCTCATCCCCCGCAACGCTTTTATCATTTCAGGACTCCTTCTAAAAATTTAAGAATATGTTGGTGAAGCTCCTCTTTTGGTAAAGAAGCATCTAAAAATAGGGTTGGAAGGGGTAAAGTTTTTAACACTCTTCTCATTATCTTTTGAACTTTTAAAAGATATTCTATCCCCTCCCTTTCAATACGATCCAACTTCTTCTTTTTCAGTCGCTCTTTTAAACAGGTTTTAGAGATTTCTAAAAAGATAACTCCATTGGGATAAATTCCTTCCATTGCTAAATTATTTAACTTACACAACTCTTTTAAGGAAAGGGTATCTTTAGCAAAAGCGTAAGCAACTCCTGAGATAAATCCGCGATCGCTAAAAACTGGTCTGTTAAGATTTGGTTTTACAACTTTTTGAATATGTTCCGCTCTATCTGCTAAGAAGAGGAAAAGTTCAGCTCTTGAGGAAAGATTGCAGTTTAAAATAAATCTTCTAATCTCTTTTCCTAACTCACTTCCACCTGGCTCTTTAGAAAAAAGGGCATTGGGGAACTCTTTTTTTAACAGCTCTATTTGCGTAGTTTTACCAACTCCATCGATCCCCTCAAACAACACATACATCTAATAGCTCTCTAATAGCGGAATGATAGCGCTAGGTACTAGGTGGGAAACATTTCCTTTAAACTTTAAAATAGCCCTAACTACTGAAGAGCTAATAAAAGCGTTTTCTAAACTGGGCATTAGATAGAGAGTCTCAATTTCCGGGTCTAAAGATTGGTTTGCATATCCCATCTGTAGCTCATATTCAAAATCGCTTACCGCTCTTAAACCGCGAATAATAACTTTTGAGTTCTCTTTTTGACAAAAGTTAACCAACAGCGTATCAAAGCTTTTTATCTCCACATTTTCTAGCTCTTGGACAGCCAATTTTGCCATCTTTACCCTAGTTTGAATATCAAACATCGGCTTTTTTTCTGCAGAAAGAGCTACTGCAACTACAACTTTATCAAAAATCTCAGAGGCACGTTTGATAATATCTAAATGTCCGTTTGTGATGGGATCAAACGTTCCCGGATAGATAACTTTTCTCATCCCCATCTCTTATAAAGGTTGTGTTCAATCCCGATAAGATCAAACCATTTTCCTATAATAAAATTTTCCATCTCTTCTAAATCTTTTGGATAGGAGTAATATCCTACAACCGGAGGAGCAATTATAACATTTAATTTAGCCAACTTATTCATATTTTCTAACGCCAATGCGCTAAAAGGAAGCTCTCTAGGAGCTAATAAAAGGCGTTTTCTCTCTTTAATTACTACCTGCGCACTTCGAGTAATCAAGTTATCCCCTATCCCGTTAGCTATTTTTGCTAAGGTGTTCATAGAACAGGGGACAACCATCATCACATCTACTTGAAAACTTCCACTTGCAACCGGAGCTTCAATTTCGCTATTTTTGAACAAAACCCTCTCTTTAGAAAGCCGTTTTAACTCTTTCTTACTAAAGAAAGGGTTTTCTTTTTTTAAAACTTTTTTAGCACCTTTTGAGAGGATAAGGTATTTTTCTACTGAAGAAGGAAGGAGAGAGAAAGTTTTTATTCCTAATTTTAATGCACTTGCTCCCGAGATAGCAACGACAATCCTCAACCTAAACCTTGTAGAGTTTTGGAGCGGGAGACGGGACTCGAACCCGCGACCCTCAGCTTGGAAGGCTGATGCTCTAGCCAACTGAGCTACTCCCGCACTGGTGCCGGGGGTGGGACTCGAACCCACACGGGCAAATGCCCACGAGATTTTGAGTCTCGCGTGTCTACCAGTT
>JAADFB010000051.1 GCA_013153095.1 Campylobacterota bacterium
GCGATGTAAAAAGCGTAACTTTTCCGGGTGAAGAAGGAGAGTTTGGGGTGTTACCTAGACACGCCTCCCTACTCTCTTTGTTAAAACCGGGAGTTATTGAGATTGAGTTAAGCGATGGAAAAAAAGAATCTATCGTTATCAACTGGGGACACGTAAAAGTTGATGAGAATAAAGCGACCGCTTTAGTGGAGGGGGCTATTCCTTTAGCTGGAGCTTCACAAAGCGAGATAGCTAAGAAGATAGAAGAGGCTAAACAGCTAATTGAAAAAGCTAGCGAAAATAAAGCGGCGTTAGCGGCGGTTGAAGCTAAAATAGAAAAGGCGGCAAAAATTATCTAATGGGACAGTTGGAACTGATTTTGAGCTATCTGGATAGGAGCAGTACGATAACGATTTTGGTACTTATCCTCCTATCCATCTATTTTATCTTAGTAAATTGGATCTTCTTTTATCGCTATTTGAGTTTGGGCTTTTGGTTAAAAAAGGAGCGGTTTTCTTTAGAAACTATCCAGATGGGAAATAAAAAACCCGCAATCAACTCTTTTCTAGCAACCCATTGCCAAAGCGAAAAAATTACCAAAAAGGAGTATGGGGAGTATTGTACTTTTCAAGCCACCACCCAATCCACAAAAGGTTTAACCTTCCTCTCTATCGCAGCCTCCACCTCCCCCTTTATTGGACTTTTTGGGACGGTAGTTTCAATTTTAGAAACCTTCGCAATAATGGGTTCATCTAAAACTAGTTTAGCTACTATCTCCTCCTCCATTGGTGAAGCATTAGTTGCAACCGCAGCGGGAATTTTTGTAGCGATTTTTGCCTACACCTACCATCTTCTTCTAAAAAGAAAAGCGTTTGAATTAATTTCTTATTTGAAGATGCAGTTAGACCTTTTGGTGGAGAGATAGATGTTTGATTGGGAGGAGAAACCAGAGCTTAATATCACTCCCTTAGTTGATGTGATGCTGGTACTTTTAGCCATTTTGATGGTTACCACTCCTGCAATAATTTACCAAGAGGAGATAAATCTTCCAAAAGGCTCAAAAACTAAAGCGTACAAAAAAACTAAAAGTATCAATATCAAAGTGGATGCAAAAAAGCGAATCTATGTAGGAAAAGAGCGGTTTTCTTATTCCAATTTTGCCGATTCTTTTATTATGTTGGCTCAAAAGTATGAGCGAAATATTCCAATTTATATCAGTGCAGACAAATCTCTCTCCTATGGAGATGTGATGTATATTTTGAAAGTGGTAAAAGAGGCCGGATTCTTGAAAGTTTCACTTATAACCAGTGAGTGATACCGTGCTAAAATTTTCAACCTTTATCGCCGCTGTAACTCTCTATTTTCTCCTTTTACTTCTTTTTTCCTTCTACTTTTTGCATAAAGAGCGGTTTAAAAAGGTAGAGGTAAAAGCGCAGGCAATAGATATTATAGTGTTAGAAGAAAGGCCTAAAACCAAAGTTCCTATCCATAAACCTCATCCTAAGAAAGTTAGCACCCATCCAAAAAAGAGTGCTGGCTCTCCTAAACCTAAAACCCCTTCCATTGAAAACCTTTTCTCCTCTTTAAATGCTAAAAAGTTTCAAACTCAAGAGCCTAAACCTAAACTTATTCCACAGCCTAGCCGTTTTAAAGAGAGAGAAAGCTCTAGGGCTAAAGAGGTATTAGAGAAATTAACCTTTAAAGAGTTTGTTCCAGCTTCAATAAAATCGATCAAATCGGTGAGTGGAAAGAAAGACCCTTATCTTGAAGAGGTGTATAGAATCCTTTACAGCTATTGGCTTCCTTCTAAAGAGAGTGCGGGAGGAGAGGCGATTGTAGAAATTTCTATAGATTTGAACGGCGATTTTGAGTATAAAATTATAAAACTTTCTTCTAATGAATTGTTCAACAAAGAGTTAAAAAGTTTTTTAGAAAAGATGAGAGATATAAGCTTCCCAACTCCCCAAAAACCTAGAACCGTGAAAGTACGCTTTGAGGCGAAAGATTAGGACTTTATTAAGTATTGATATGCTAAAATAGATACTCTTTTAAAGTACAAAAAAAATAAAGATGAGGTTTTTTTATGAAAGTTATAGTAATATTATCTTTTTGGCTAATATCTCTCTTTGCAGGTGACCTCACTCTAGAGATTGTTAAGGAGGTAGAGAGCAAACCTACAATCGCTATCGAAGATGCTACAGGTAGGATCAATGAATCCTTAGGAAAAAAGTTTTTTAAACTGCTGATAGGAGATTTGGAAGTTTCCGCCCACTTTGATGTAAACGATACCCATTTAAGAAGTGAGTTTGATGAGGGATTTGATGTTTTAAAACATAAAAAGAACGATTTTGTACTTCGCTATAAACTTTCAATGGAAGGGAGAAATCAACTAAGCGCTCAAGCTAAACTGTATGATCTAAAACAAGATACTACTCTCTTCTCTAAAACCTATTCCCTAACTCCAGATCGATACCCTTTCTTAGCTCATAAAATCGTTTACGATCTCAACCGCGCTTTAGGATTTAAAGATGTGGAATTTTTAAAAAACTTTGTAGTCTATTCCAAATACACCAAACCCAAACACGCAGATATCTACATTAGCGACTACACTCTAACTTATCAAAAAAAAGTGATAAGTGGAGGATTAAACCTCTTCCCAAAGTGGGCAAACTCTAGGCAGACAAAATTTTACTACACAGCTTTAGAAGATAAACCTACCCTCTACCTTGTAGACATCTACACCGGCGATAAACGAAAGGTTTTAGAGAGTGAGGGAATGTTGGTTTGCTCTGATGTAAGTAAAGATGGAACAAAACTACTTTTAACTATGGCTCCCAAATTTCAACCCGATATTTACCAGTATGATGTAATAACTAAACAGTTAACTCAAATTACCAATTATGTGGGAATAGATGTAAACGGGAATTTTACTAAAAATGAGCGTAGAGTGGTGTTTGTTTCCGATCGACTAGGTTATCCTACCATTTTTACAAAAAGGATCGGTTCAAGAGCGGTTGAGAGAG
This sequence comes from Campylobacterota bacterium, assembly GCA_013153095.1. GTDB lineage: Bacteria > Campylobacterota > Campylobacteria > Campylobacterales > Nitratiruptoraceae > Nitratiruptor. Next base: position 3,003 of record JAADFB010000051.1, read on the forward strand.
TTGTGTACCACGGAAGAAACAGTAACGCTTGTAACGCTTTTGAAGATTACATCATCTACTCTTCTAGAGAAACAGATAACGAGTTTGGGAAAAATACTTTTAACCTTTACTTAGCCTCCCTCAATAGCGATTATATTCGACGGTTAACCGCAAACGGAGTAAATATCTTTCCTAGATTTGCAAAGGATGGAGAAACGGTTCTTTTTATCAAAGAGTTGGGAAATCAAGTAGGATTGGGGCTGATTCGATTAAAATATAACAAAACCTATATCTATCCGCTTCATACTGGAAGAATTCAGTCGATCGATTGGTAAACTTTAAGGAAAGGACAAAGGGATGAATAAAAAACTTATACCGATTTTTATAGCCGTTTTTCTGCTTGGGGGGTGTGCTAAGAAAAATGTGCAAGTTGGACCACCCGTTAGAGGAGAAACCCGTTCAACCAGTTATTCTGGTGAAGTTGAAAGGGTAAAAGAGGGGGAAGGAATTCAAACTATCCAAGAGATGAGAGAAAAAGATGCGGATGAGATAAAGTTGGAGCAGATGAAAAGGATTGAACGAGAAGCAAAAGAAATTTATTTCGATTTCGATAAGTATGATATTCGTCCAGATCAAGAGCCAAGAATCGAATATGATGCAAAACTTTTTAACCGAAAAGATGCAAGAGAGTTTAATATCCGAGTCGAAGGAAACTGTGATGAGTGGGGAACAGATGAGTATAACTACGCTTTAGGCTTAAAAAGAGCTAAATCTGTAAGGGATGCATTGATTGTTAGGGGAGTTAGTGCCGAAAGAATGAGTATAATTAGCTACGGAGAGAGTAACCCGGTATGTATGGATCACACTCCTGAGTGTTGGGCTAAAAATAGAAGAGTAGAATTTGAACTTATTCCATAAAGGTGGTCAGTGAGAAAGTTTTGCGTTTGGTTTGCGATTTTGGCTTCTACAACTGTGGTAGCTTCGGAACCTTCGGTCTTTGAAGCTGGGAATCTAGATTCACAAGCTCCATATGGGCTTACTAAAGAGGAGAAATATATCCTAAAAAACAAAGAGGATATAAACACCCTCCAAAAGCAGATCTACCGGTTGGGGATGAAGGTAAACAAGATTGAGGAGAATTTAGACGGCTTACGCGGTATAGTAGAGGGGATTGAAGAAAATATCCAAAAACTTCGCAAAGAGATAAAACTAACCTCCCAAAAAGGTGATACAAAAGAGCTAGAGAAACAGATAGCTCTTCTTAGAAAAGATTTAAATGAGTCTTTAGTAGTTCAAAAAGAGAATTTTACCCAGATGAAAAAGGCTTTAAAAGAGCTAAGTGGAGTAATTGATACTATCAATAAAAGCTATGTTTCCAAAAAAGAGTTTCAAACAGAACTGGAAAAGATTTATAAAATCCTAAACAAACGATCCTCTTTAGAATCAAAAAGCGGAGCTGAACTTTACAAAGAGGGGAGAAGAGCTTTTAGAAAACATCAATTTGATAAAGCTAGAGAGTATTTTGAGGTAGCCCTTCAAAAAAGATATAAACCTGCAGCAAGTAACTTTTATATTGGAGAGAGCTGTTACTATACAAAAAATTACGCTTGCGCCGTAGAGCATTACAAAGAGAGTGCATCATTATACTCTAAAGCTTCCTATATGCCAACTTTACTACTCCATACTGCCATCTCTTTAGATAGACTTGGGGAAAAAGAGGAAGCTAGGAAATTTTACGATAGTGTAATAAAACTTTATCCAAAAAGCAAAGCGGCAGCTTTAGCTAAAAAATATAGCAAAAGATAGAAGTTTTTTAAAAGCTTAAGAGTGATAGAATAAAATTTTAAATCTCTTAAAAAGGTTTTTTATGGCGATTGAAGATAACAAAGTTGTAGGGATTGAGTATACCGTTAAAGACGCTGAAACTGGTGAAATTATCGATAGCAATGTTGGACAAAAGCCTTTGAAGTTTATTGTTGGAAAAGGACAAATTATCCCAGGTTTAGAAAAAGAGATAAAAAATATGAGTTTAGGGGAGAGTAAAACGGTAACTGTAAAAGCGGAAGAGGCTTACGGATTGCCGGATGAAAACGCTGTACAAACCCTTCCTAGAGAACAGTTTGCCGGAATCGACCTTCAAGAAGGGATGACTCTTTACGGACAAGGAGAACACGGAGAAACTGTTCAAGTTACAGTAAAATCTTTCAACGATAAAGAGGTAACGATCGATTTTAACCATCCCTTAGCTGGAAAAGATTTAATTTTTGATGTGAATGTAAAAGAGGTTAGAGACGCAACTACTGATGAGATGTTAAGCGGTAGGGTCCAAGAGGATGAGCATTGCCACGATGGTAGTTGCGGTTGTGGACATTAATTACTCCTCCCCTGCAGGGAGGAAAACTCCATCGATTCCCCATTTGATAGCTTCCTCAATCTCTTGAGTGATTGCAATAACTTTTGAATCAAAAAGGTATCTATTAGCTACTCTTTGAACCTTTTTAGCTAAAGGGAGGGAACAAAAAAGGTAGGAGGCTTCTAAAGCGTTACTAAAAACCGCTTCTTCCAAAGAATAGATTTCTACTGCCACCTCTATTTTATTTTCTTTGCAAAAATTTAAAAGCTCAAAATCAAATTTTATTAGAGGAATCTCTACGGAGGTTTTTATCCGGTTAATGGAGGAAAGTTTTTTAAATTTGGGGGAGGGGATTTTGGGATGGTTTAAAATTATCATCAACTCCCTTTTAAACACTCAGGTGAACAGTAATAATCTTTTCCCTTTTTTATAGCTTCTTCACTACTAACAAAAGTACCACATTTTTTACACTCTATCATAGTTTCCGTCTCTTGTGAGCCTTTTTTAGATCGCGTTAAAAGATAGTATGCTCCACCAACCAAACCTGCTAAAAGGAGAAATCTAAACATAAGTTTTTCCTTTTTGTATTATTATACCAACATAGATTACAATTTTGGGTAAAGGATTTAAATGAAAAAGATAGTTGTCCTTTTTAGTGGAAACGGTACCAATTTGGAAAATATAGCTAAAAAACTTCATAAAAAGCATCTTCTTATCACAAAAGCTATCACAAACAACCCCCACGCTAAAGGAATTGAGAGGGCTAAGAGGTTAGGTATTGAAGTTGAGATAATAGATCACAAAAAATTTACCTCTAGAGAGGAGTTTGATAAAGCGTTGATTGAAGTAATAAAAAAGGAAGCTCCTAATTTGATCGTATTAGCCGGTTTTATGAGAATTCTAACACCTCTTTTTATAAAAACTTTTCCCACCACTATAAATATCCACCCTTCCCTTTTACCTCTTTTTAAAGGAGCTAACGCTTTAGAAAGAAGTTTTAAAAGCCCAATGAAAGTAGCAGGAGTTACAGTTCATTGGGTGGAGGAGGAGTTGGATGGGGGAGAGATTATCGACCAGGCTTGCCTTTACAAAAAAGGGTTAAAATTTGAAGAGTTTAAAGAAAAGATTCACGAGCTTGAGTATGAGCTATACCCAAAAGTGATCTTAGAGATTTTACAAAAGGAGTAAATAATGTTAACCCCTTCAAATAGTAACGCCTTAAAGGCTACCCTAGAGTTTTTTAAGAATAACTACTCTTTAAATCTCATAACCGTCTCTATTTTGATGTTGCTTATCTTTTTAGGAATGGTACCGGGGACGGGGATGGTGTTTATGTTGGCTTATTCGATTCTCTCTATTGCGGTGCAAATCTATTTTGGAAGAGTGATTTTAAATGTTAAATCGCTAGAGGAGGTAGCTCAAAAAGCAAAAGAGACAACACTAGGAGATTATTTAACCCAATATCTTCACGTAGCAGCCGGAGCGTTTTTAGCACTTTTTTTACTAGTAGCATTTATTTTTGGAATCTTAAGTGAATTAAACTCTTTAGCTTCTAATGGAAATATTGCGGGGTTGATAGGATTAATTTTTTTAGTGTTACTAGCGATGGCACTCTATACTCTTCCGGCAGCGATGGGAGAGGTGATTAAAAGCGATACTTTTCAAGATGGGTTTAAAAATGTGTTTTTGATCTTAAACCCTAAATTTTGGAAAAAAACTTTTAACAAAGAGTATTTTATCTTAATCTCCATCTGGTCGCTTGTTCTCTTTTTTGTAGGGTTTTTAATGATGCCGTTTTCTAGAGTGTTATTTTTAATTCCAGTAGTAGTTATTTTAGGTTATTTGACAAACCTCTATAGCGGGGCGATCTACCTTTTCGCTTCTGAGATTTTAAAGAAGGAGAATTAAGTTCTCCTTCTATAACTAAGCGCTTCTAACAGATGCTTTTTTTCTATCTTTTCACTTTCTTCTAAATCTGCAACGCTTCTAGCTACCTTTTTAAGATTGGAGATCGCTCTAAAAGAGAGGCTAAATCTTTCTATCGCCTTATCTAAAACATCTTGGGCCTGGGGAGTTAATATACAAAACTTTTCAACCTCTTCCTCATTTAATTTTCCATTAAACTCCTCTTGCTCTCTCTTTTTTTGAAAGATAAAGGCGTTAATTACCTTTTGGTGCAACTCTTTAGAGGTAACAGTAGGTTTATCCTCCGGAGAAACTTCACTCATTTGTACATATAGTTCGATTCTATCCAAAATCGGCTCAGAGAGTCTATTTTGATACCTTTTTATCTCTAACGGAGTACATCTACATTCTTTAGTTTTACTAAAAAGGTTTCCACACGGGCAGGGATTTTGAGCTGCAACAAATATAAATTTAGTCTCAAACCTAATTTTAGAGTGTACTCTAGAAACCAAAAGATAGCCTTCCTGTAACGGTTCCCTAAGGGCTTCTAAAACCTTTTTGGAAAAATGGGGAAGCTCATCAAAAAAGAGAACTCCCCTATTTGCTAATGCAACCTCTCCCACTTTTATATTTCCACTTCCTCCTCCAAAGATACTGGCTTTTGAGCTTGTATGATGAGGTGATCTAAAGGGGCGTACAGGAGAAAAGTCGATCTCTTTCCTTTCAAACGACTCTATCTGAGCTTTTTTTAAAATCTCCTCTTTGCTCATAGGGGGAAGGATATATCTAATTCTTTTCGAGATCATACTTTTTCCGCTCCCTGCGCTCCCTTCAAAAAGGATATTATGAAATCCTACGGCAGCGATTAAGCTAGCTCTTTTAGCGACCTCTTGCCCCTTTACCTCTTTAAAATCTAACGGATAATTCTCAAGATAGTAATAGCTACCTAAAATGTTGGGGTAATTTAAAGTTTTACTTTTTGCTTTTTTAAATCTCTTGTTTTTAAAAGATAGGATAGCTTCTTTTAATGAAGAAGCGTAATAAAGGGTTAAATTTGGAATTAAGGAAAGTTTTTCTATCGATTGTTTTGGAACAAACGCTTTTATCTCTCTTTTTTGAGAAAGTGCCAAGAGGATCGGAAAGATGGAACTGCTATCTTTTAAAGCACCATCAAGCCCCAATTCACCAAAAATAAAAAGATCGTTAGGAGTCTCTTCCCCATAAAGGGCTAAAGAGAGGGCAATAGCTAGATCAAAATGGCTTCCACTCTTTTTAAGATCACTAGGGGCTAAGTTGATCGTTATTTTTCTAGGGGGAAAGGTAAAACCGTTAGCTAAGAGAGCCGACTTAACTCTCTCCTTAGCTTCTTGAATTGAGCTACTTGCTAAACCTACAATGTTAAAAGAGGGAATCGCTCTAACGAAACTGGTTTCAACCTCAACAACCTTCGCTTCTAACCCCTCTAAGGTTGCACACAAAAGCCGTTTCAACGCTTAACTCTTTTCTTCCACTCCTTTTCAAACTTTTTGCGTTTAAAGTAGGGGAGCTTTTCGATAAAAAGATGTCCATCCAGATGGTCTATTTCGTGCTGTATCGCCACTGCTAGTAAACCTTCTGCTTCTAAACTTTTTTCATTTCCATCTCTATCTTGATATTTCACCTTGACCCAGTTAGCCCTCTCTACATCCTCATAATACTCGGGAATACTTAAACACCCCTCAGTATAGACGATACTCCCTTCCGTTTTAACAATTTGAGGGTTGATCAACTCTAGAAGGTCTTCTTTTTTTTGCTCCCCTTCTGGAGTAGGAAGGTTGATAATCAATGCGCGTAAAGGAACGTCAACTTGGATCGCAGCCAAACCGATCCCTTTTTTATGAATCATCGTTTCATACATATCATCTAATAATACCGCAAGCTTTTTATCAAACTCTTCTACCTCTTTAGAACGAAGAAAGAGCCGTTTATTGGGATAGGTGATAATCTCTCTTATCATCTGGCACTTTTTTCTAGTACTTGATCGATTAGGCCATACTCTTTTGCTTCCTGCGCACTCATATAGAAATCTCTTTCTGTATCTCTAGCGATCTTTTTATAACTTTGTCCGGTATTTTGGGCTAAAATCTCATTTAAAATCTTTTTGAGCCGTAAAATTTCTTTAGCTTGAATCTCTATATCGGTAGCTTGTCCCTGCGCTCCACCTAGAGGTTGATGGATCATAATTCTAGCGTGAGGTAGGGCGTACCGCTTTCCTTTTGCACCCGCACTTAAAAGAAACGCTCCCATACTTGCCGCTTGTCCAATACAAATAGTTGCTACATCCGGCTTTATGTAGTTCATCGTGTCGTAAATACTCATTCCACTAGTTATAACTCCCCCTGGAGAGTTAATATAAAGGTAAATATCTTTATCGGGGTCTTCAGCTTCTAAAAATAGAAGCTGAGCTACGATAGAGGATGCTACGGCGTCGTTTATCTCTCCGCTTAACATCACGATCCTATCTTTTAAAAGACGAGAATAGATATCGTAACTTCTCTCTCCTCGTCCCGTTCTTTCAATAACATACGGAATATAATAACTCATTAAGCTGCCTCTTTTTTAAGTTTTTTGTTTAAAAGGTGTGTTAGAAGCTTATCTTCAATTAAAGCCATTCTAACCGCTGGAATAAGCCCTTGTTCCTCATACGCTTTGATATATTTTACGGGGTCTTGTCCTTGAAGTAAAGCTTCATAGGAAAGAGCGCTTTGAAGCTCTTGATCGCTAACTTGGATATTTTCAACTTTTGCCAACGCATCTACGATAAAAGTTGCTTTTACACTTTTTAGGGCATCTGGGCGTAACTGCTCTCTAAATTCTTTTAGTTTTTGGGGATCGCTAGTTATCTTCTCTAACTCCTCTTTATCCATTGAGGAAGCCTTCATTCGAAGCTGAACATCAATCTCTTGCTCTACAATGTTTTGGGGTAGGTCGAACTCAAACTTCTCCACCAATGTCTCCATCAGTTTAGGTTTTAACTCCTCCTCATAGAGCTTTGAAAGTTTCTCTTTTTTGATAGTCTCTTTTAATTCCTCTTTAAGCTTTTCTAAGGTTAAGTCTTTTCTATTTGGGAACGCCTTCTTAACAAACTCATCATCCATCTTAACCTCTTCTTGCTCTTTAACCGCTTTTAGGGTAATTTTTAATTTCGCTTTTTTTCCTGCAAGTTCAGCGGGGTTAAACCGTTCAGGGAAAGTTATCTCCACCTCTTTACTTTCCCCTTTCTTCATTCCTACAATCTTTTCCTCTAAATCTTTAAAACTTCCATTTAAAAGTAACTCAACATTCTCACTTTTTCTAATTGGAGTTCCATCCTCCAACTCTCCCTCTAAATCCAAAATCACCAAATCACCCTCTTTAGCTTCTCTCTCTACCTCTACAAAGGGAGCGTACGCTTTTAGAGTCTCTTCTAACCGTTTTTGAACCTCCTGAGGGGTAACTTCTGGCTCTTGAAATTCGGGGATTAGCTCTTCATAACCGTCTGTTTTAACTTCCGGTTTAAATCCTATCTCTAACTCTAGCTCTATTCCATTATCATTCTTTTCAAATTTGGTAAAAATAGGGTCGCCTAACATATCGTTTCGGTTGATATTTAGTTTTTTAAACCCTTCATTAATCGCTTCTTGGATAAGTTCGTTTTGGGCGTCCTTTTCGATCTGATCCCCATATCTTTTTTTAATCACTACAGGAGGTACCTTTCCTTTTCTAAAACCGGGAATATTAACCTCTTTTGCAAGTTTTTTAGTGATTTTGTCTATTCGTTTTTCAATTTCCTCTTTTGTGATTATAGCTTCAACTTTAGCGTTAGCGTTGTCAATCTTTTCCGCTTTAACTTCCATCAGTTCCCTTTTTATAAAAATTTAGCCCTTATTTTATCAAAATTTTGTGTTAAAATGGGTCAAAAAGTTTTGGAGTAGGAATGAATCAGCAACGAGAGTTTGAGGAAGCGGTAAAAACGATCTTACGCCTCATTGGAGAGGATCCAAACCGAGAGGGATTGAAAAAAACACCTTCACGAGTTTATAAAGCGTTCTTACATCTAACACAAGGCTATCATAAAGACCCTAAAGAGGTGTTGGGAGAAGCTCTTTTTAGCTCAAGCAACGATGAGATGGTAATGGTAAAAGATATTGAGTTTTATAGTTTATGTGAACACCATCTCTTACCTATCATTGGAAGGGCACATATCGCTTATATCCCAGATGGAAAGGTGGTAGGACTCTCCAAAATTCCTAGAATGGTTGAGGTGTTTGCAAGAAGACTTCAAATTCAAGAGCAACTTACCGAACAGATAGCTGATGCCTTGATGGAGAGTGTAAACCCTAAAGGTGTTGGAGTTGTACTAGAAGCTAGACATATGTGTATGGAGATGCGAGGGGTTCAAAAAATATGCTCTTTTACCTCAACTTCTGCACTGCGGGGAGTGTTTAAAGATAATATCAAGACGCGTGAGGAGTTTTTTAGCCTCATTAACGCTCCTAAAAACTCCCGCTTTTAGCGGGAGCTTATTTACACAACCCTTCACCTTTGGCTAAGGCTAAAATCTCATCTAGATGGATAGCTCTCTCATCAGCGGGGTCAAACTCTTTTGATCTACACTTTTTACAACCCATTCCCGCATTTGTAGCTTCCATTAAGGAATCCAAATCACACTTTCCCGCTTTGATAGCCTCAATTATCTCCCCATAAGTTACATTTGCACACTCACAAACCACATACAGCTCGTCTATACTTGAGAGTTGATCTAAATTCATAAACTTCTCCTTTCTTTACTCTTTCTCTTTAACTTTAATCAAGGTTCCTTGAATCTCTTTTTGGATAGGGAATTCACTCTCTCCAATTAAAATTAAATTCCCCTTTCCTTTAACTTTGAGCTTTTCCAACTTTCCAACCTGCAAAGATAACTCCCCCTCATAGCTTAGCTCAAGTTCGTTAATGTAAGAGAGCAGATAGATAGAAGCTTCTTTCATCGATTTGATAGAGAGTTTTGATAAGGGGGTAAAGATGTAAACCTCTCCTCCATTTTTTAGTACCAACTTTTTAAGCTTATTCAAATTAACGGAAATAGAAGCAAACTTTTCTCCATCCCCTTCTATCTCCAACTCTTTCTCTTCAAGTTCAACTTTTAAATCTTTGGGGTAGTAACTGATCCTACACTCTTTTTCTGTCGGTTTTAAAGTTAAACTTACCTGCTTTACTTCGATCTCTATCTCTTCCAATTCACAAGGAATAACTTTCTCCTCTTTTTGAGAAACAATTTTCCCTTTAGTTAGTTGTCCATTTTGGATAATTACGCTTGTACTTCCACTGGTAATATTGTTACTTGGTTGCAATCCTTCGTTAGCTATTAAAAAGCTAAGCACTACTGATAAAAGGATTAACTGTTTCATAATCGATCCTTTCCCTTATTTTTCTATTTTATCCTATTTGGGCAACTTTATCAAATGTAAAAGCCACCATCCTCCTACCCCTAAAATAAGCAATCCTCCCAACACTTGAACCCACGCACTCAAAATCAAACTTTTACCCAAAATCTCTTGATGTTTTTTATTATCTATCTCCACATTGGCTACTTTAGCCACATGTACCATCAACGATACCGCCAAATTTTTGTTTGGAATGGTCTTATGACAGCTTAAACAAACCCCTCTACGATCTAAACTCTTCATCTCCTCCTCTTGCAAAGCTCTAGAGAGACTCCAATGGTGTCCTACCGTTTGGAGTTGAGTTAAATTTTCATCTAAAATCTTTGACCAATCAAAATTTACATTCTTAACCCCCGGTTTTTGGATAGTATAGCGTTTTGGAATAATTTTTCCTTCAGGAGTCATCAAATCCACCACAAAGCTATCTCCCGGACTTAAAAACAGTTTTCCCTCTCCAATGCCAAACCCCATCGTTTTAGGATTGTTGTGGCAACTCTCACAACTTCTAGCCTCTTTTTGAACGGTATGAGAGTGAACAGGTGCAACATCTATTGCAGGAACGGTGGTATTGTTATCTTTGGTTAAAAAAGCGTAATTTTGCAAAATCGCCTTTCCATCTCTTCCAATTACCGTTACCACCGTTTGACAGCCCGGAATTGAGGGCGCAATTCTTCCCTCCCCGTTTCTTACCAAAATTGGATCTTCCCAGCGAAGATAACTTCTAGTTTCAGTTACCTCTCCATCTATTAAAAACTTTCTCAACTCTCCCCGTTTAGAAGCATCTGTTCCGTGAAGATCGTGAGCGTGAGCCACCGCTAACCAATCTACCCCTTTTTTACCTTTAGAGTAATCCACTTTTACGTGACATCCGTAACATTGAGGGGCCCAAGTATCGTGGCAGCTGTAACACTCCATCGATTTTAGATGTTTTCCAACCAAAACCATCGCCACCTCACCCTCTTGGGAAAGTTTTTTCTCTTGGGCTAACTTTTTAAGTGGAGTTAGTTTTAACTCTTTCCCGCTAGCTAGATAAACTTTAACCTCATCACCCTCTTTTACCACATTCTCAAACGGATTTCCCCGTGCTGTTAGAAGGTATCCCTCTTTTGGGTCGTGGTTAGCCCCCTGTTTTAGATATTGAGCCAAAGTTTTAGTAACTCTTCTAGGTTTTTGAGCTAACTCTCTTCCAAACTCATCTCCATACCCTAAAGGTAACTCCCAAGGGTATTTATCTACCGTTCCGTGACAATCTTCACACTCAATTTCAACTGAACCCAACGTTGAACCGCTAATCATCCCATCTCCGTGCATCTCTAAAGAGGTGTGGCAATCTTGACACAGCATCCCTTTTTTATAGTGAATATCTTCACTCATATGGAGATAATGTTTTGTATGAAGTTTTGGCTGAGGTTCCCCTTTTTCGTTAAAGGTTGGATTATAAGCGGTTTCCATCAACCCTTGATAGCTCACCCCTATCCGTTT
>JAADFB010000087.1 GCA_013153095.1 Campylobacterota bacterium
TACCCCCGCCTGCAAGGGTATAGGAAGCTCGAATTATTAAAGGAAACCCTATCTCTTTAGCCGCTTCTAACGCCTCCTCTAAACTGTATGCGTAACGGCTTTTGGGAAGATCCATCCCTATCTTTAACATCGCTTCCTTAAACGCTTGTCGATCTTCCCCTTTTTTGATAGCTTCCGGCTTTGCTCCTAAAAACTCAACTCCCTCTAACATCCCTTTCTCATACATACTCATCGCAACATTTAAAGCGGTTTGTCCTCCCATTGTGGGAAGAATCGCGTCCACTTTCTCTTTTTGGATAATTTTGTAGATAATATCTTCGGTGATAGGTTCAATGTAAGTGCGATCCGCAAATTCGGGATCGGTCATAATGGTAGCTGGATTGGAGTTGACTAAAACAACTTTATAACCTAACGATTTTAAAGTTTTAACCGCTTGAGTTCCGGAGTAATCAAATTCACACGCTTGACCTATGACAATTGGACCTGAGCCAATTAGAAGGATAGTATTTATATCTTCACGCTTTGGCATACGCACCCTTACTTGTGAACTAGCGACTTTAAGCTCTCTAATTATATTAAACTCTTACAGTTTCATCAACCAAAAGAATCTAGGATTGGTTAAGTCCGCATACAGCTGGACTTTTGCCACTTTATAGCTTCCCTCTTGCCAAATTTTAACCACAACTCCTACCTTCAACCCCTCTCCAAAGATAGCATCTAGACCGTTGGTTTTTACCTGATCTCCAACTCTAATAACCTCATAATTTGGGATATATTTCACCAAGATAAAACGGTTATTACCACTCCCTATCGCGATACCGTTGGCTTTCTCTCCAACTTTAACCCCATATGAGCATTTGTAATTCCCATTTAAAAGCCCTAAAATTTTATTATCCTTTTTTATCGCGATCCCCGCTACAAACTCTTTTTGCAACAATCCAGCAATCTTAAAGTCGGGTTTGGTATCCAACCAGATTTTTGTATAATCTCCAAAATTGGCGTAAGAGAGTGCCCTAACTAACCTTAGGTTGTAAACATCTTTGATAGAGGTGTTACACTCATATTCTATCCGCTTTATATCTTCTTTAAGAGCTTGATAAAGGATGTAGTATTTTTCCAGCTTTTTGTTTTGCTCTTGGAGAAGTTGGATCGTTTCAGCTTGGGTAAAGTGGAGTTTTGAAAAGGTTTGAAAGCTATCCTCAATCGCTAAATATTGCCGTTTAATTCCATTTAGCGATGAGGATACAAAGTTTCTAATCATCTCATTGGTGTAATAGAGGATAAAAAGAGCCGCCGCAACGGCTAAGATAGAGACGATTCTATTAGTCATGGAGCTGTTGCAACATCTCTATCTCTTCTAATACTTTACCCGTCCCTTTTGCTACAGCTAAGAGCGGTTCATCGGCGATAAAGATAGGAATTTTTACCGTTTCTGTTAGATATTTATCCAAGTTTCTAATCAACGCTCCTCCACCGGTTAACACGATTCCGTTTTCGATAATATCTCCTGCTAACTCTGGAGGGGTTTGTTCCAACACGTCTTTTAAAGCTTCTGCGATCGCTTTGATAGGCTCTTTCATCGCTTCATACACATCTTCACTAGTAACGGTGATAGCGTTTAGTAAACCTCCAACTTGATCTCTTCCCGTTACGGTCATTTTCAACGGTTCTTCTAGCGGTAAAGCGGTACCTATTTGAATCTTTATCTCTTCCGCTACTCTATCTCCGATGATGAGGTTATATTTTCGTTTGATGTAATCAATAATTGCGCTATCAAGCTTATCCCCTGCAACTCTTATCGATTTACTTACAACCAATCCACCTAGGGAGATAACCCCTATCTCAGTAGTACCGCCTCCAATATCCACAACCAAACTACCTTGAGGCTCCTTAACCGGTAAACCAGCCCCAATAGCCGCCGCCATAGGTTCCTCTATTAAGTACACTTCTCTAGCTCCAGCACTTAAGGCTGACTCTTTCACGGCTTTTCTTTCAACTTGAGTTAACCCGTAAGGTACACAGATTATAATTCTAGGTCTAATAAAAGCTTTTCGTTTATGAGCTTTTTCGATAAAATATCTAATCATCTTCTCAGTAATATCGAAATCGGCTATAACACCATCTTTTAAAGGTCGAATCGCTTTAATGTCGCCGGGGGTTTTTCCAACCATCTCTTTAGCTTCTCTTCCCACGGCTAAAATCCTCTGGCGACCGTAACGATCGCTTTTTATAGCGACAACAGAGGGTTCATTAATGATAATCCCCTCACCTCGACTTAACACCAATGTGTTAGCCGTACCTAAATCTATCCCCATATCGTTGGAAAAAAGACCTATAACTTTATCAAACACCATCATCCTTCCCTATGCGGTTTTTTTCTGTTTTTTCACCAAAATCGGGGCGGCTTTCTTCTCCACCACATCTTTTGTAATAACTACCTCATAACCTTTATATTCTGGAAGATTGAACATAATATCCACCATTATCTCTTCCATTATCGATCTAAGTCCTCTAGCTCCTGTTTTTCGTTTAATTGCCAAATCAGCTATCGCCTCTAGCGCCTCCTTCTCAAAAGTTAATTCAACCTCATCAAGGGCAAACAGTTTCTTATACTGTTTTACCAATGCGTTTTTAGGTTCGGTTAAAATCCTTACCATATCCTCCCGACTTAGCTGATTAAGGGTTGCTATCATATGCAACCGCCCAATAAGCTCAGGAATTAAACCGTACTGAACTAAATCATCCGGTTCCACATAGTTTAAAAGCTCATCATCTTCTCGTTTACTTCTTTTTTGTTGTCCAAAACCTAACACGTTCCCACCAAGTCGCCGTTTAATGATCTCACTCAATCCATCAAACGCTCCTCCACAGATAAAAAGGATATTGGAGGTATCTATTTGGATAAACTCTTGATTTGGGTGTTTTCTGCCTCCTTTAGCGCTTACATTTACTACACTTCCCTCAATAATTTTAAGAAGAGCTTGCTGAACTCCCTCACCGCTAACATCTCTAGTTATACTTCTGTTTTCACCTAGTCTAGCGATTTTATCGATCTCATCGATAAATATGATCCCTTTTTCCGCTTTTTTAACATCTCCATCGGCTGCGTGATAGAGTCTAGTTAGGATATTCTCCACATCCTCACCCACATATCCAGCTTCTGTTAAACTGGTTGCATCAGCTATTGCAAAGGGAACATCTAACACTCTAGCTATCGTTTGAGCCATTAAGGTTTTTCCGCTTCCAGTAGGTCCAATAAAAAGAACATTGGACTTTGCGATTTCAGTTTCATCATCTAACTCGTGCTGTTTAAAAATTCGTTTATAGTGGTTATAAACCGCTACGCTAAACACTTTTTTAGCTTTCTCTTGCCCAATCACATACTCATCCAAAATCGCTTTTAACTCTTTTGGGGTTGGAAGATAATCTAGTTTAATCTCCTCCTCTTCCTTTTTCTCGCCCTTATCCCCAAAGATGATATAATAAGCGGTTTCGATGCAGTTTTTACAAATATAAACCTTTGACTCTTCTGGACCAGCAATTACTGGGTTCTCTCTACTCTCAAAACTCCCACAAAAGCTACACTTTTTTAACATCTTCTCCCTTGTCAATGGTATGGTATTCCTCGTTTGGTGTTTAAAACAAACTCAGCAAGATTTCTAACCTGTTGGATGGGGCTAGTTAGTAGTTCTTTTGCTACCTCTTTTAGGGGTCTACCTGAGTGAAATAGCTCTTTATACGCAGTTTTTAACTGATTTATAACTTCACTATCAAAATGGCGTCTTAAACCTATTAAGTTTAAACCTCTAAGTTTAGCCCTATTCCCCTCTGCTAAACAGTAGGGAGGAATATCTTGGCTAACAGCACTAGCCCCCGCCACCATCGCGTAATCCCCAATCTTTACAAACTGATGGATAGGAGTCAATCCTCCAATTACCACATAATCCCCTAACTCCACATGTCCAGCTAAAGTCACTCCGTTAGCTAAGATACACCCATTACCTATCTTACAATCGTGGGCGATATGGACATAGCCCATTAAAAGGTTATTATCTCCAATAATGGTAACTCCTCCACCCCCTTTAGTTCCGGGATTTAGGAGAGTAAACTCTCTAATTATGTTATTTTTTCCAATTCTTAGCTCAACCTCCTCACCTTTGTACTTTAAATCCTGAGGTATTGAGCCAACCACCGCATAGGAGAAGATTTTAGTTCCTTCCCCTATTGTGGTTTTTCCATAAATTACAGCTCCATAGGCGATCTCACAATTATCTCCAATAACTGCATCTTTGGAGATGAAAACGTTATCTGCTAGCTTTACATTTTTACCTATCCTGGCACCCTCTTCTATAATCGCCTTACTCATCACTTATCCACAATCATAGCTTTAAGCTCAGCTTCACAAACTAAACTCTCTTCTACATACGCTTTAGCATCAAGTACCCAGATGTTTCCTCGATGTTTTAAAACTTTTAGATGGTATTCCAATCTATCACCCGGTCTTACCGGTTGCCTAAACTTACACCTATCGATACTCATAAAGTAAACAACTTTATCTTTTGCCGCCTCTTGATCCTCTTTACTTGCGCTCATAAACGCTAGCACTCCACCAGCTTGAGCCATTCCCTCCACAATCATAACTCCCGGATAGATTGGATGACCTGGGAAATGCCCCTCAAACACCGGTTCGGAGATGCTAACATTCTTGTACGCCACAATACTCTCGCCCTCTTTTACCTCAACCACCCTATCTACCAACAAAAAAGGGTAACGGTGGGGTAAAATCTTTTGGATCGCAACTACATCTAACATACAAGCTCCTCTTTAACATCTTTGTAGCTTACAGCGTCGATATAGACTTCGAGCTTGTTTGGAATTTTATCTAAAACTATTATTGGCGACAAACTGCAACCATTATCGATCATTTCCCTAATTTTTTTCTCCTCCCAAAATTCAAGCCCTTTGAAGTAAAGCTCTTTTGTATCCTTAAACTCTTTGTTTAAATGGTCGTTTAGGAAAGCTAGCTCTATTACCCTAATCTCATCCCTATTTCCATATCCTACTCCTTGATGTATAAATTCAACTTTTGCTTTTGCCAAGTTGTGTCGTAAGTGGGAGTAGCTTAAAATATAACTTGGAACAACTTTTTTATCAACTTTTACAAAACCTCTAAGTAAGCGGTAGTTTAAAAACCTCTTTTTTAAAAAAAAGTACTCTTTTCCTTCCTCTTCCAATTTAATCCTTTTAGAATAAAGCTGTAATCTCTCCTCAATGGAAGCGGGCAGAACTTTTTTAGTAACGGGGGATAACATCTCATCCATAATAACCTCTTGTTTAGCTCTTTGTTGGGAGAGTCCAAAAAGACATCCGCAATAATCTTGACGGTACAGTTTTTCCTCTTTTGCAACCTTAGCTTGGAGTTGAGTGCCTCCAAACGATCTAAAATCTATAAATATGAACTCCGTCCCTAGCTCTTTATCGATCCTCTCCCCACTAGCTTGCAATTGCTGTTGCGATTTTAAAGGACTTACTAACAATGTTGTAGTGTAGCGTTTATGGTTTAACTCTTTAGCCAATTTTGCAGTAGCCTCTAACCTCTTATCAAAACAGACTTTACACCTCTTTCCTTTTTCGGGCTCATTTTCTAAACCTCTAACCGCTTGTAGCCAGTTAAGATAGTCATACTCTCCCTCAATTAGCTCTATTTTTAGCTTTTGACAACTTCTTTTAACATCTAGTAACCTTAATCTATATTCGCTATAGGGATGGATATTAGGATCGTAGAAGAACGCGATAAGTTTTTCGTTGGGGAATTTTTCTTTTAGTTTTTGCAAGAAGAAGTGGCTATCTACGCTACAACAGATGTGTACTATCATAACTCTTCCAACCACCTTTTTACGCTAACATCACTTGCCATTCTCCAATCTCCTCTTGGACTTAAAGCTACAGAACCAACTTTAACCCCATCCGGCATCGCATTGCGTTTAAACTGATTCGCAAAGAACCGTTTTAAAAACAGTTTTAACCATTCTTTTATCTCTGTTTGGGAATATCTATCCTTAAACGCCAAAGAAGCAATTAAAAGCAACTTTTTAGGTGAAGCTCCTTCTTTGATAAAATGGTAAAGGAAGAAGTCGTGAAGTTCATAAGGCCCTATAATTTTTTCGGTCTCTTGTGAAATCTCCCCCTCTTTTGGAGGTAAAAGCTCAGGTGAAATCGGTCTAGAGATTATTTCTAACAAAATCTCTTTTAAACCCTCCTCTTTTTGAGCTACCCACTCAATTAGATATTTAACCAACGTTTTTGGAACTCCCGCATTTACATTATACATCGAAATGTGATCCCCATTGTAGGTACTAAACCCCAAAGCGATCTCGCTTAAATCTCCAGTACCTACAACTATACCCCCAAACTTGTTGGCTAGATCCATTAGTATCTGAGTTCTTTCTCTAGCTTGGGCGTTCTCAACAGTAACATCGTAAACCTCTAAAGGATGGGAAATATCTTTTAAATGGTTTTTTACCGCACCACTTATTCCAATTTCTAAAAAGGTGGCTCCTACAGCCTTAGCCAAATCTTTAGCACTTCTTTTAGTTCCCCCACTAGTGCCTAAACCTGGCATAGAAACTGCTATAATATCACTCGTTTGTTTTCTTAAAATAGCACAAGCTTCCTTACATACCAATAATGCCAATGTGCTATCTAACCCTCCACTAACTCCCAAAATCAACTTAGGATTCCCAATATGTCGCACTCTTCGCGCTAAAGCGTGGGATTGGATTTTAAAAATCTCTTTGGAATGTTCCTCCCTTTTCTCTTTTGCTTTGGGTACAAAAGGGTGTGGATCGTAGTAACGCGTTATCTTTTTTGGAGTTGGAACTTTAGCTAAAGTTATCTCTTTAAAAGGGTAGTTTTTGGCAAGTTTAAAGGAGGTTTCAGCGCGTCGAATATGTTTTAATCTACTTACATCTATTTGCGCTTGGATAGCCTCCCCTTCAATTTTAAACCGTTCTCCCTCATTTAAAATTGCTCCATTTTCGGCAATAATTAACGCCCCAGAATAAAGAAGATCGCTACTACTCTCTCCAACCCCACTACTAGCATAAGCGTATGCACAAATTCCTCTAGCACTTTGAGTTTTAACTAACTCTTTTCTATAAGCGTGTTTTCCAACCAACTCGTCGCTTGCGGAAAGGTTGCAAATTAGATTAGCTCCACTGCTTGCCATTTTTAAAGAGGGGGGTTCTATCGCCCATAAATCTTCACAAACCTCTATCCCAATCAATAACTCTTGAGCCCTAAAAAGTAGATCTACTCCAAAAGGGGCGTCTAAAATCTTTTCTCCCTTAATCTCTTTCCCACTTTTAAACCATCTCTCTTCATAAAACTCTTTGTAGTTGGCCAGATAGGTTTTAGGAACAACCCCCTTAATCTCTCCCTCTTGTAACACTACAGCACAGTTGTAAAGATTATCCCTAAACCATAGAGGTGCACCAACAATTACGATGGTGTCAGAGGTTGTTTTAGCCAACTTTTTTAACCCCTCTATCACCTCCTTTTCTACCAGTTGCTGGAAAAAAAGGTCTGCTAAAGTGTAACCGGTTAGGGAAAGTTCGGGAAAAAGAAGGAGTGAAGAGGTGGAAAACTGCTCAATCTTTTCTTGTAAAATCTCCACATTGGCTTTAATATCGCCTAAAATAAGCTTTGGACTTATGGCTGTAACGGTGTAAAATCCCTCCATTCTCTCCCTCCTTGGCCAAGATTATAACTCAAAAGTGCAAAGAGGAAAGCTTTAAAAATTTTTTCTCTTATTTTTTGTTATAATTGATTTTATTTATCCCTTTTAAAGGATAACGGTATGAGAAAACCCCTCCTTCTTCTTTTAAGTGGTAGCTTTCTTTTTGGTGCAGGATATAAATTACCCGAACAATCGGCTAGAAGTATAGCGTTAGCGGGGGCGTATGTAGCTGGCGCTAACAGCGCAGATAGTAGCTATTTTAATCCCGCCAATATGAGCTTTTTAGGGGATGGTAGTTTTTTTGAATTTAGCGCTACTGGAATCTATCTCCCTAAAATTAGGTTTAAAGGTTTAGTTTACTCTCCTTTAACTAAAAAGTTTGAAAAAGCCAACGCAAAGAGTAAAGAGGAGTTTTTTTTAGTTCCCCATCTTCACTTAGTAAGCAAACCTTATGAAAAGTTTAGATTTGGATTTAGTTTAGTAACGCCGGGAGGTCTTTCTAAAAGATGGAAAAGTTCCCCTCAAATCTGGAGTGCTGAGGAGTTTACCTTAAAAATCATAGAATTAAACCCAACTCTCTCTTACAAACTCTCCCCTAAACTCTCCTTAGGTGCTGGAGTTAGGGCGATCTATAGCGAAGGGGAGGTAAAAGTTACTTTTCCACACCTTTATAAAGAGAAGATGGAGGGGGATAGCGGATTTAAGTGGGGGTATAATCTAGCTGTAAGTTATCAGTATGATCCCTCGTTGAGATTTGCTTTAACCTACCGCTCAAAAGTAAACTTAAAAGAGGAAGGGACTGCAAAGGGGTATTTAGGAAAGTATCTTTTAACAAAAGACCCGCAAGATTTAAACACTTTACTCCCTTACCACACCTATGCAGAAGTTAGCGTTCCTTTACCTGCAACGTTAGCTTTTGGAACGGCGTTAGATATTTCCTCAAACTCTAAAGTGGAGTTTGTGTATGAAAAAACTTTTTGGAGCAGTTATGAGAGATTGGATTTTAACTTTAAAGAGCCGTTTGCAGAAGCGGTATTAGGAAAGCCTAAAGTTAAGAATTGGAAAGATACCAACACCTTTAGGATCGGAATAACTTATAACAACTCTTCCAAACTTACCACTATGTACGGGTTTGCATATGATGAAACCCCTATCCCTGCTACAAGTTTAGGTTTTGAGCTTCCCGATGCGGATGCGTTAATTTTTGCCTTAGGAGCGCTTTACAACTACACCAAAAACTTAACCTTAGGGGTTAGCTATCTGTTTGATTATAAATTGGATCGATCAATAGAACCTTTAGAGCAAAACATTAACGGCATTGTGGGGGTGTTTGATGAAGGGGGTGCCCATTTGTTAAATCTTTCTCTAAACTATAGGTATTAAAATGAACTATCCTTACAACAACTTTTACGAAGTTCTTTTACACCACTCTATCAAACGCCCTACCGCTCCCGCTTACTTTATCCAAAAAAGAAAAGTAACCTTTAAAGAGATGCTAGAGAGGGTGGATAGTTTTGCCCGTTTTTTAGAAATTGATGGGATCAAAAAAGGGGATAGGATAGGTTTATACCTTGCAAACTCTTTAGAGTTTATTATCTCCTTTTTAGGCGCTCAAAAGATTGGAGCGATCCCTGTACCAATTAACAACTTTTTAAAAGAGGAGGAGTTAACTTTTATCCTTAACGATTCTAAGGCAAAACTTTTAGTAGCAAGTTCTCAATACTCTAAAGAGTTAAAAAATCTCTTTACCAACACCCAAATTCAAAAGATTATCTGGGAGGGAGATGCCCCTAAATTGGATGAAAAAAATATCGCCTTCCAAGAGATCAACTTAAAACCTTCTCAAAACTATATCCCCAACATCGAACTAAACGATATAGCAACTATCATTTACACCTCGGGGACTACAGGGCAACCTAAAGGAGCGATGTTAAGCTATAAAAACATCTTTTCCAACATTTTAGGAATAGAAAAGTTACTTAAAATCTCTCCTAGAAACCGTTTTATCGTCTACTTACCGATGTTTCACTCCTTTACTTTAACGGTTACTGTTTTGATGCCTCTTTATTTTGGCTCTGCGGTGGTAATTGTAAGATCGATTCTTCCCTTTTCCAACATTTTAAAACAGGTGTTGTTAAGAGGAGTAAACTTTTTTGTAGGGGTTCCAGATGTTTATAACGCCCTTTCAAAAGCTAAACTTCCTTGGTATTTCCACTACTTCAACCGAGTAAAGTTTTATGTAAGCGGGGCAGCAGCACTACCACAGGAAACCCTAAAGCGATTTAAAGAAAAGTTTAAAAAAGGAATACTACTTGAAGGGTACGGATTAAGTGAATGTTCTCCAGTAGTAGCTGTAAATCTTCCCCATAAGCAAAAGCCTAGATCGGTTGGCCCTGCAATCCCCGGGGTTGAGGTAAAAATAGTGGATGAGAAGATGAAAGAGCTTAAAAGAGGAGAGATTGGGGAGATAGTTGTAAAGGGGGATAATGTGATGCAAGGGTATTTAAACCGTCCTAAAGAGACTGCTAAAACGATAGTGAATGGATGGTTAAAAACAGGAGATTTAGGCTATATGGATGAAGAGGGTTTTATCTACATCGTGGATAGAAAAAAGGACTTAATCATCTCAAAAGGGATCAACATCTATCCTAGAGAGATTGAGGAGGTTTTGGTAAAACATCCCCTTATCAAGGCTGCCGCAGTGATTGGGATGAAAGATGAAAAAAGTGGCGAGGTGCCGGTTGCGTATGTAGAGTTGGAAGAAGGGGCAAAGATAACACCTCAACAGATAAAAGCCTATCTCAAAGAGCATTTAGCCAATTTTAAAATTCCTAAAGCGATCTATCTAGTTCCTACCCTTCCTAAAAACGCCACGGGGAAAGTTTTAAAACGGGTTTTAAAAGAGAAATTGGAGGGTAAAGCCAAATTGTAGAAGAATTTAATAAAGTTTTTAGAAAAGATTGGGTAAAATTATAAAAATTTGAGTTATCTGGCTGAAAGCCATTGTAATAGTATTCTGCGATATTTATAATATATGTTTGTAATTAGGGTTGTATTCATCAGTTATTTATCTGGCTAAAAGCCTTCTTTCTTCTCTCTTTTAACCCTTCTTAAAAAACTTCCCTTCGATCCGATAATTTGGCAAATCATTTACTTAGGGATAGTGTTATGGATTTAGGAACGGTGATCGGGTTAGCCGGTGCGTGGTTATTGATAATTATTTCTATTGTTATTGGTGGAAGTCCGGGGGCGTTTATTAATGGGCCTTCCATCTTGATCGTAATTGGGGGAGGATTTGCAGCGGCGCTTGCAGCTTTTCCCCTAAAAGAGTTTTTAAGAGGTGTAAAAGCGATCGGGAAGGTGTTTAAGCCCTCTCTTCCTGATCCTCTTGAGCTAATCGATTTCTTAGTAAACGCAAATAAGAAAGCTAGAAAAGAGGGGATTTTAGCCCTCGAAGCCGATATTGATAAGTTTTATGAAAAAGATAAGATTTTGGGCAATATTATGAGGATGCTTATCGATGGGCAAAGTATCGAAGAGATCGAATCCAACTTTAACAACGCGATCGCTCAAGAGGAGCAACAATTAGATACTGAGGTAAAAGTTTGGGAGTCTTTAGGTGAGCTGTTCCCAGCTCTTGGGATGATTGGAACATTAATAGGTTTAATTCAGATGCTTCAAAACCTCTCCGACCCAGCAGCTTTAGGGCCGGGGATGGCGGTGGCGATGATTACTACTTTGTATGGAGCGGTGTTAGCTAATGTGTTATGTATTCCTGTTGCTAAGAAGCTAAAATATTATAAAGACCTAATTCTTCTTTACAAAGAGTCCTATATCATCGCAATTAGAAGCATTGAAAAAGGGGTTAATCCAAACTCCCTTCAACAGCAACTTTCAGCACTTTTTGGCGTAGAAGTGAGCTAAGAAATGGCAAGAAAAAAGAAAGAGGAGTGCCCAAGTATACCGGGATGGCTGGTTAGTTTTGGCGACTTAATGTCGCTTCTTTTAACCTTTTTTATCCTCCTTTACTCAATGAGTACCGTCTCCTTAGAAAAGTTCCATCAATCTATTAGGGGAATTATGGAGGCGTTTGGAGGACAAAAATTAACACACGAAGCTAAAACACTCCTTAAAAATAAAACCGATGTTCAAATGGATAATATGTACCCACGAATCAAAAAGAAGAAACAGCTACTACAACAGCTACACGAGATAAAAGAGTCGCTTCTACACGCTGGAATAAAAGCGGAAGTGGTGGATTATGGGACAAAAATAATTTTGCGAGTCAACAGCGATAACACCTTTTTACCGGGTGACATCTACCCCACTAAGGAAGCGGCAACTTTATTTATGGGGTTTTGTAAAAAGTTTAAAAACACCTCTTTGCCTTTACGAATTGTGGGATACACTGACAACACTCCAATAAAAAGCGAAACCATTAGGAACAACTGGGAGCTTTCAGCATTAAGAGCTGCCACAATTTTGAGACTTTTTATCAAATGCGGTTACGATCCACACCTCCTTAGTGCTGAAGGTAGAGGAGAGTTTGATCCTATCGTCCCAAATGATACCCCGCAAAATAGAGCAAAAAATAGACGGGTTGAGTTTATAATTGATCTTACAAGGATTTAAGAATGGCTAGAAAAAAACAGGAGGAGTGTCCAAGCTTACCGGGATGGCTGGTTAGTTTTGGCGATTTGATGTCGCTTCTTTTAACCTTTTTTATCCTCCTTTACGCAATGAGTACAATCGATATTACCAAAGCTATAAAATTTCTTTCCTACTTTCAAGGAGAACCCCAATTTAAACCGCAAAAAATCAATATTATGCCTCCCATCATCCCTTTTTCTGTGGATGTGGTACAAAAGATAAAACGAAGAATTAAGAAACTTCTTCCCTCCCACGCGTTTCAAATAAGTATCACTACTAAGTACGCTATGATTAGGCTTTTTGATGACGTAATTTTTGAAGATGGAAGTTACAATCTAACCCCAAAAGCAAAAGAGGTTTTAAATGAAACTGCCAAGGTGTTAAAAAATCTACAGCAAAAGCAAAAATTTTTTATTAGAGTTCAAGGACACACCTCTATCAAAAAGGGGCAAAAAGTTCCAAAAGGGGTAAAAGATGCGTGGGACCTTTCTATCAAAAGAGCGGTAAGTGTGGTAATTTATCTTATCCAAAAAGGGGTAGACCCTTCTAGATTTTTTGTTAGCGGTTATGGGGATAGTCGTCCACTTTACACTTGGAACAACCCTATCCTCAACCGCAGAAACAACCGGGTGGAGATTTACATCGAGGTGGATAAACCTCTCAGTAAGCCCCCCCGTTCTTAAACTCCTCTATCTCCATCTCCACCATCTTATCAATTATCGTTTTAAACAGATCAGCTACCAGATTTGGAGAGATTCCCAAACTTACAGCCAGATGTCGAACGTGGTTTAAAACGTCATCGATTCGCTCTTGACTTTTTATCTCCTCTACACTCTCTTTAAACTTTGCAGCCTGTTTTACGTAACGACTTCTTTTAGCGATAAGTTTTACGATCTCTTCATCGATCTTATCGATCTCTTTGCGTAACTCCTTGAGGTTATTGCACTTTTTGATCTCCTCCATCGTTTTCTCTCCTTAAAGCTTCAATTTTAGCTAAATAGTGGTACTTCATATCCAACTCAAAACTCTCATTAGTAAAATACTCATACCCAAAAACCTCCTTCCACAAAGAAGGCTCTTCCATACACAAATAAAAGTAAACCTTCTTATGCCACTCTTTTAAACTAGAATAGGCGAACTTAAACAGCTCTTTTTTAACTTCAAGCGGATAGGAGAGTTTTCCCGCAATCTCTTCAAAAGGCATCTGCAAAATTTTTGACCTCATCGCTCTAGTTCTTAGTTGCTTAATTACCGGTTTGATAAAAGTTAAAGTTCCAAAGCTCACCATCGCCACTAACGCAGGGTCAAACTCTTTAACTAGCCTTTCAAAGATCGCCTTATACTCCTCCTTCCACCCTTGATAGATTATAATCGGATGAAAATGGAAACCTATAAGCCTATTTTTCTCCATAATCTTTTTAGCTGAGGTTAATCTAGCTTCCAAAGAAGCGGTTAGATGCTCTTCATTGTCGATTATCGTTTGAGGGTTTA
>JAADFB010000048.1 GCA_013153095.1 Campylobacterota bacterium
CTTTCAATAAATGGCGGAGTTCCTCCAACATTTTTAAACGCTCTAACAGGAGAGTTTACACCTCCTACAATCACATCTAACGCTTCTTTAAACGCTTGAGAACTTTTTTCTAACATCTTTGCCCTTTTTTGTTTTCGATTTTACCAAAATTTTAGCCGCACTTTAGATTTACAAACTGCTGAGGTTTTGCAAAAAGATGTCCTTGAGCAAAGTCAACCCCTAACCTTTTAACCTCTTCTAAAATCTCTAACGAACTTACATATTCCGCTACCGTTTTAATCCCTTTCTTTTTAGCTAAAGATACGATGGTAGAGATTATGAGTTGAGAGTTTTCATCTTGGGCTACATTTTTTATTAGTGAGCCATCTATTTTTAAAAAATCGACCGGCAAACGCAAAAGGTGTTCAAAATTGGAATATCCACTTCCAAAATCGTCAATTGCGATCTGACAACCTATATTTTTCATCTTGTGGATAAATTCATAGACTTGATCGTAGTTTTTGACCCCTTCCGACTCCACAATTTCTAAAATAATCCTATTGGCCACTTTGTATTTTTGGATACTCTCTTGTAAAGTTTTAACAATTCCCTCATTAAAAATATCTAAAATTGAGAGATTTATCGAGAAGGAGCAGTTGCTTTTTTCAAAGAAAATACAACTTTTTTTGATCATAATTTTGGTTAAGGTGGAGTAATAACGCGACTTCTTGGCTATCTCTAAAAACTCGGTTGGAGAGAGTGGATTACCATCTTCATCTAAAATTCTAACTAACGATTCATATCCTTTAGGTTGAAGAGTATGAACATTTACGATCGGCTGAAAAAAAGGGACAACTCTATCTAACTCTACTGAGCGTTTAAGCCGTTTTATCCATTCAATATTTTGTTGGTACTGCTTCTCAACCGCTTTATCATCTTCTTGATAAATCTCATACACTTTTCTTAAATTTTTAGCTTTTTTAAGAGCTATATCCGCTTTTTCTAAAGCTCCCTCTTTCTCTAGTGATGCTCCCATCGTGACATGAAGGGCTAACTCTTTATCTCCATAAAAAAAGATCATCTTCTCTATCCGTTTGGAAAAAAGGTCTAAAAACTGCTCTATATCTCTTTGTGTCATTTTATGACCAAATAAAAGAGCAAACTCATCTCCAGAAAGACGGTAAATTCTAGGATTGTTGGTACTAATCAACTCTTTTAGATGTTTAGCGAAATTGATTAAAATCTTATCCCCGATTTTGTGACCAAAAAGATCGTTAATCTCCTTGAAATCATCGATATTTAAAATCACTAAACTACCACTTCTTAAAGAATTTAAATCTTCTTGAAGCTTAAACCGGTTAAAAAGTCCTGTAAGATGATCACGATAAAGTCTTTCTCTTAACTCTTTTGTTTTTTCTTGTACCTTCTGTTCTAAAAGTTTGTTCATCTCCTGCTGTTTAGTTGAAAAGGTTTGTATCTTTTTTTGCATATTTTCTAAAACGGTAGCGATAGCTCCGATCTCATCATTTCTATCGATCCCTTTAAAATTAAAATTTTTCTTAATAGAGTAGTTTTTTAGTTCTAAAACTATTCGTTGAAGGGGGGAAAGGAGCTGTTTTAAATAGAAGCTAAAAAGGAGTAGAAAGACGGTGATTCCACCTAGAAAGATAAAAAGCAGTTTTCTATATTTTTCTACTAATTGGTTATAGTGTTCATAAGAGTAAGCTATATGCATCTTCCCAACTTTCTCTTTATTGTTGGGGCCAAAAATCTCTTTGCTAATTACAAAATACTCCTTCTCCTTCATCCCCTCTTTTAAAAAGGAGCTAACCACCTTTCCATCTTTAAAGACGGTAATTCCTAAAATATTCTCGTTAGAAGAGATGGTATCTTTTATAATCTGTTGAACTTTTTGGGTAAATCCTAGATAAAGGTTCATAGCTATAGTTGGAGTTATAGTTTCCACAATTACATACGCTTTTTCCCGCTCCATAGTTTTAAACGCCTCTTTACCAGCTTCTTCAAAAGCATAAAAGATAGCTATAATCAAGGAAGCGGACACAATAAAAAAAGAGAGAAGGATTTTTGTTCTAATTAAACGTCTAAACATCAAGAGGAGAGTTTATTCAAAATATTGAGGGCATCTTTATAGATAGGTTCGTCGATAAATCCATATTTTTCGTCACTAAATCCAGTGATCCCTTTCTGTTGCATCTTTTCAAACTGCTCTTTGATATATCTAGCCCGCTCTATATCAAACGATTTAAAGATTCTGTTAACTATTTCTACCTGCGCTGGAGTTATACAAGCTTTTGCTTCAATTCCCATCTCCAACTCATATCTACACCACTCTTCAAACTCCTCTAAATTTTTATAATCTTGAAATACAAAAGAGATAGCTTGAGAATCTAATGCGCTGGAAACGATTAAAAATCTGCTTAGAATATAATCGATAGTAGGATTGCTGATTCTTAAAACCTTTTGAGGAATTTTAAGATCGGCTAAAAGGTCTAAAATCCCTAGATAAAACTTATCCACTCTCCCATCAACTTTTAATTTTTCCAAATTTAAAAAAGCCTCTTTGGTCTCTATAGAAAGATGTAAAAAGATATTTTC
The DNA here is from genome assembly GCA_013153095.1 of Campylobacterota bacterium. GTDB lineage: Bacteria > Campylobacterota > Campylobacteria > Campylobacterales > Nitratiruptoraceae > Nitratiruptor. The sequence continues at coordinate 2,596 of JAADFB010000048.1, forward strand.
ATCCACTAAACTTAACGCTATCTCCACCTCTTTGGGAGTTTTGATTTTAGGTACTCTTATAGCATCGGGAGAGAACCGATTTAAAAACGCAATCTCTTCCGCCCCTCCCTCTTCTAAAGGGTTTACCCTCACAACCAATAAAGGAGAATTTGATGGAGCTTCTTGTAGAAATAGTGCTGCACTAAGTAGCGCTATCTCTTTAAACTCTTTGGCCACTCCATCCTCTAAATTTAAAATTATCGCATCACTTTCAACCTCATCGATTTTATTAAGATGTTTTGCATTGTGTGCTGAAGCCAGTAAGGCGGAGTATATTTTAAAATTTCTACTCTCCCTTTTTCTTCCTCTAAGCCTTTTTAAAAAGAACTCTTTATCTTTGCGTTCAATCGCCTCTTGAATCTTGGTTAAGAACTCTACATCAAAAATCACTCATCCCTCTTTTTGCGTTGAAGATAGTAATAAAGCGTTTTGATCTCTTTGTTTGTTAGAAAGTAGTGAGGCATTAAACTGCTTTTTGCGCTCAAAAGTGCAGATTTGAACCGTTTAAAATCCAAGTTGGTTATATCGGGAGCTTCTATAACTTTGGTGGAGTTTCCATCATTAAATCTTCCTAAAATCTTCCCCCGTCCATTTAAGCCGTGACATTTATGACACCCAATTCCTCGCGGATTTTGATAAAGCATCTGTGCATACTCCTCCTTTGTGATAAAGGAGTCCTCAGCCCCACTCACTGCTAAAACTATCACTGCAGTTAGAAAGAGTTGTTTCACTATCCCCCTTAAACCAAATCCAAAAATGTTTTTGTTATCATATCGAAAAAAATTTGAAATCCCTAAAAGAGGCTTAGATGATAATACTTGATGGCAAGGCTCTCTCATCCCAAATAAAATCCCAAATTAAAACCCAAACTCAAGAACTTAAAACAAAACATAACATAACTCCCGGACTTGCTGTAATTTTGGTGGGAGATGATCCAGCAAGTCACACCTATGTAAAAATGAAAGAGAAAGCGTGTAAAGAGGTTGGGTTTTACTCTATCGTTCACAAAATGCCCGAATCTATCTCTCAAAAAGAGATAGAAGAGACGATTTTAATGATGAATGAAAATCCAAATATTGATGGAATTTTAGTACAACTCCCTCTCCCCTCTCATATCGATACGACGAGAATTTTGGAGTTAATTGATCCTAAAAAAGATGTAGATGGTTTTCACCCCTATAACTTTGGACGATTGGTTCAAGGATTGGATACTTTTGCCCCTTGTACTCCTTTGGGAGTGATGGAGCTTTTAGACCATTATAAGATCGATCCTAAAGGGTTAAATGTATGTGTTGTTGGAGCTAGTAACATTGTAGGAAAACCGATGATGGCTCTTCTTTTAAACCGATTTGCGACGGTAGATATTTGTCATATTTACACAAAAAATCTACAATCACATACGCGGGAGGCTGATATGGTTGTGGTGGGGGTTGGGAAACCAAACCTCATCACTTCAGAGATGGTAAAAGAGGGAGCAATAGTTGTTGACATAGGGATCAACCGCTTAGAAGATGGCCGTTTGGTGGGCGATGTGGATTTTGAGAATGTGAGTAAAAAAGCTTCCTATATCACTCCTGTACCCGGCGGTGTGGGTCCTATGACTATCGCTATGCTTCTTAAAAACACCCTAAAAGCCGCCAGAAAAAGGATACATTCTTGAAAGAGAAACTCTTAAAATTTTACCGCTGGTCAAACACCTGGACGGGTACGATCGTAATCGTTTTACTTATCATCTTTTTTATTGCCCAAGCGTTTGTAATACCTAGCGGAAGTATGAAAAACACACTTTTGATAGGAGATCATCTCTTTGTTAAAAAGTTTGCTTATGGAATCCCTACCCCCCATATCCCTTGGATAGAGATACCGGTTCTTCCAGATTTTGATGGAGATGGGCATCTCATTGAAGGGGAACGCCCTAAGCGGGGGGACATCGTAATTTTTCGTTTTCCGGTTAACCCAAAAATCCATTATGTAAAAAGGTGTGTGGCTGTTGGGGGAGATCTACTCTTTTTAAAAAACAAGGTGTTATATCTTCATCCCCACGAAGGGAATGAGTATGTAAAAAAACATTATCCTCAGGAAGATATTGTTCAAATAGGTAATTTTTTATGGGTAAGAAATCCTTATCGAAGGGAGCACCCGGGTATCCACAACGATCCTAAAGTAGTAGATAACGGACGCTATCCCAAAGAGATTTTTGATTTCCCTCCTATTCAGGTTCCTCAAGATCAGTTTTTTATGATGGGAGATAATAGAGATCATTCAAATGACAGTAGATTTTGGGGTACAGTACCCTATCGGTTAGTAGTTGGGAAACCGTGGTTCATCTACTGGAGTTGGGATGAAGAGTATGTACCCAGATGGGATAGAGTAGGTAAAACTGTTGAGCAAATAGAAGAGGAGATGAAAAAACAGCGTGGAAGTAATTAAAATTTTAAATATTATTGCGATGGTTTTATCGTTAGCGGTAGCTATTATTGGGCACGAGATAATGCACGGTTTAGCCGCTTACCGGTATGGAGATTTAACTGCAAAGCTTGCTGGACGCCTTTCCATAAATCCTATCGTTCATATCGATCCTATCGGTACTATCATCGTCCCAGCCTTGCTTTATATCTCTAATGCGGGCTTTCTTTTTGGATGGGCAAAACCGGTACCGGTCAATATGGAGATAATTTTAAGAAATGGAGGGGAAAAGGGGGCTATTGTAGTTAGTTTAGCAGGGGTTGCCTATAACTTTTTTCTAGCTACGATAGCGGCTTTGATTTTACCCTTTTTGGATCAAGCTAACGGGTATTTGGGAAGCTTCTTTATCCTCTTTTTAGCCCATACGGTTTTAATAAATGTGGTGTTAGGAGTGTTTAACCTTTGGCCTATCCCGCCCCTAGATGGAGCTAATGCGGTGATGTTTTTTGCAAAATGGTTAAAGCAGGAGTGGTTTGTAGAGCTGTATCACAAAATTTACCCTTACGGGATGATTGTGTTGATTTTAATTTTGGCAACTCCTATTAGCTCCTATTTTTTTATGCCGGTTTACTATATTCTAATTTGGCTTTCCAATTTAAGCGGTATCGATCTTCTCTCCCTCACAGCTCAAATAGAAAGGATTTAGGATGAAGATTTATATTGGAAGCGATCACGCCGGTGTAGAGGTTAAAGAGTTTACAAAAGAACTGTTTAAAAAAAGAGGGTATGAGGTTGAGGATTTAGGAACCCATTCAACTGAAAGGGTAGATTATCCTGATATTGCGAAAGAGGTAGCAACTGCGGTTAGTAAAGATTTAGATTCACAAGGGGTTTTAATTTGTGGAACCGGTATAGGAATGAGTATTAGCGCTAACAAAATTAAAGGAATTAGAGCGGCTGAGGTGTTTGATTACTATACCGCCTCAATGGCAAGAGCGCATAACGATGCTAACATTTTATGTTTTGGAGCTAGAGTTGTGGGTTTAGGGGTGGTTGAAAGCATTGTAGAAGCGTGGTGTAATACCCCTTTTGAAGGTGGACGGCACGCTAAAAGAGTAGAGAAGATAACAAGTTTAGAAAAATGAGTATAGAGAGCGTAGGGTATCTTTTCTTTGCCTTACTAATGGTAATTTTTATTGGGATTAAGGTGTTAATTTTTGGAGGAAAAAGCGATGAAAACGCTAAGTGATGAGCAAAAACAGTTTCTCCTCTCAACTATTCGAGATGTTCCCGATTTCCCTAAAAAAGGGATTTTGTTTAAAGATATTACCACCCTTTTAAACCATAAAGAGGCGTTTACTTTACTAATGGATCATCTACACGAACGTTATCAAGAGTATGAGTTGGACTATGTAGCTGGGATCGAGAGTAGAGGATTTATTTTTGGGGCTGCCTTAGCTAGTAGATTGGGAGTAGGGTTTGTTCCGGTTAGAAAAAGGGGAAAACTTCCCTACACTACTGTAAGTGAGAAGTATGCGTTGGAGTATGGGGTGGATGAGATAGAGATCCATATCGATGCCTTTAGGGGTACAAATAAAAAGGTACTGTTGATAGATGATCTAATAGCAACTGGAGGTACGGCTCTAGCTGCCGCAAAACTGATAAAAAAAGTAAATGAGGAGTTGGTGGAAGCCTGTTTTATTTTGGATTTAACCTTTTTAAACGGAAAAGAGAAACTTCTCCCCCATACCCAAGTTTATAGTGTATTGGAGATTGTGTAATGTATATCCCTAAACCTAGCTCTTTTGATCCAGATAAATTTGGACATTTTGAAAAGTATGGGGGGAGATATGTCCCTGAAACGTTAATGCCAATTTTACAGGAGTTAGAAAGAGAGTATTTAGAGATTCGAACCGATCCAGAGTTTTGGCAGGAGGCAAAATATTATTTAGAAAACTATGTAGGTCGCCCTTCTCCACTCTATTATGCTCAAAATCTTTCCAAAGAGTTAGAAGCTAGGATCTATCTAAAAAGAGAGGATTTAAACCATACCGGTGCTCATAAAATCAATAACACTATTCTCCAAGGTTTACTAGCTAAACGGTTAGGAAAAAAAAGGGTAATTGCAGAAACCGGTGCGGGACAACACGGAGTTGCAACCGCTACTATGGCAGCTCTTTTTGGGCTAGAGTGTGAGATTTTTATGGGGGAGAAGGATGTTAAGCGACAAGAATTAAACGTTTTTAGGATGAAACTTTTAGGAGCTAAAGTTCATCCAGTCAAAAGCGGTTCAAAAACCTTAAAAGATGCGATGAATGAAGCGATTAGATATTGGGTAAGTAACGCTAGGGATACTTTTTATGTTATTGGGACGGTTGCAGGTCCCCACCCTTACCCGATGATGGTTAGGGATTTTCAAGGAATTATTGGTTATGAGACTAAAGCACAGATTTTGAGTGTAGAAAATAGACTCCCCGATTTTATCATAGCCTGTATTGGAGGGGGAAGTAATGCAATAGGGATTTTTAACCCCTTCTTGGATGAGGCTGAAACTCAATGTATCGGTATTGAAGCTGGAGGTTTAGGATTAAACACCAACAAACACGGGGCAAGTTTAGCAAAAGGGTCTCCTGGAGTGTTGCACGGACAGATGAGCTATGTACTGCAAGATGAGGAGGGACAGATTTTAGAAGCCCACTCTATCAGTGCAGGCTTAGATTATCCGGGAGTAGGGCCTGAACACGCTTATTTAAAAGATTTGGGGATAGTTAAGTATGAAGCTATCACCGATGAGGAAGCGTTAGAGGCGTTTGTGTGGTTGAGTCAAAAAGAGGGAATAATCCCAGCTTTTGAGAGTAGTCACGCAATAGCTTACCTCAAAAAGATGGAGCTAAAAAACAAGCTTGTTGTAGTTAATCTCTCAGGGAGGGGGGATAAAGATATGGTTCAAGCTAAATCGCTTTTGAGCTTTGATTAAATTTTTACAAAAGCTCCAAAAGAGCTTAAAGGACGCAGATGAAAGGTTTTTTTGAGCGTAATAAAGATTGGTTGATACAACTTTTTTTACTAGGAATTTTCTCTTTTATTGGGTTTATTGTTTACCAACTAATCCAAACCCCCGGCGATACTTTAGAGGATAAACTGGTTACTTTGTTAAAAGAGTACGGATATGTGATCTTGTTTGTGTGGAGTATTATGGAGGGGGAGACCGGCTTAGTTATGGCGGGAGTTTTAAGCCATACGGGAGATATGAATTTATGGTTGGCGATTTTGATAGCAGGGTTGGGTGGATTTGTAGGGGATCAGATCTATTTTTATATTGGAAGATTTAACCGAGAGTATATCCACCATATGATGAAAAAACAGCGCAGAAAATTTGCCCTAGCCCATCTTCTTTTACAAAAATATGGATGGCCTGTTATCTTTATCCAGCGTTATTTGTATGGGTTAAGAACTATTATCCCTATGGCTATAGGATTGACTAGATACAGTCCTAAAAAATTTGCCATTATCAATTTTGTTAGTGCAATGGTTTGGGCGGCTGTAACAATCATTCCTGCTTACATTTTTGGAGAAGAGATATTAAAATTTTTACACTGGGCTAAAGAGCATTGGTATTTTGCACTTCCTGTAGCGTTAATAGTAGCTGGAGGAATCTCTTATTACTTCCACATAGTCACAGAGAAAAAACTTACACAAAGAAGACTTAAGGAGGAGAGATGAGAGTAGAGATAGCTGATAAAAGGTTGGAGGAGATTTCAGCAGATATAGAGATCGTTTTTATAATCGATAAAAATTTTGATCATCCCTGGGTAAAAGATAAAGAAGAGTTGGAGCTTTTAGGGTTTAAAGGAGAACAGGATGAGGTTCTCTTCCTTCCTAGTAGTAGAAGGGTTTATGTAGGTACAAGTTTAGATAGTCAAGATATAAGAATTGCTACTGCTAAAGCGATAAGAGCGTTAAGAGGAAAAAAATTTAAAACTGCTAAGGCTGGGGTCTATATTCAAAACTGTCCTATCACCAACATTAAAGCGTTTGCAGAGGGAGCTATTTTAGGAAGTTACAGTTTTGAGCGTTACAAAAGTAAAAAAACGGAAGGTGGTTTAGAAACTATCTATCTAGCTAATGAGGAGTACAGTAATAAAAGTTTCACTTTAGAAAATGCCCAAAAAAGCATAAAAGAAGCCACAATTTTAGCAGAAATAACCAACAGTGTACGCGATATTGTAAACACTCCTCCAAACGAGATTTACCCTGAGACTTTTGCACAGATGGCTAAAGAGGTAGCTTTGGAGGAGAACTTAGAGATAAAAATACTGGATGAAAACGATTTAAAACAAGAGGGAATGGAAGCGTTTTTAGCGGTTGGAAGAGCTAGTAGCAATCCTCCTAGGTTGGTACATTTAACCTATAAACCTAAAGGGGAAGTTAAAGCTAAAATCGCTATTGTAGGGAAAGGGTTAACCTATGATAGTGGGGGGTTGAACCTAAAACCTAGTGAGCATATGGTAACGATGAAGTTGGATAAAAGTGGAGCAAGTAGCGCTTTAGGAATCGTTAGAGCGGCAAAAAAGTTAGAGCTACCGGTTGAAGTACACGCTATTTTAGGATTAGCGGAAAATATGGTTGGGGGAAATGCGTATAAACCAGATGATATCTTAAGAGCTAAAAATGGAAAAACGATAGAGGTTAGAAATACCGATGCGGAAGGAAGATTAGTTTTAGCCGATTGTTTATGTTATGCTCAAGAAAAAGTTAACCCCGACTATCTTATCGATATAGCCACTTTAACCGGCGCAAGTATGATAGCTTTAGGTAGATACACAATGGGTGTTATGGGGTTTAACGATGAGTTAAAAGAGAAATTTTTAAAGGCTGGAGAGGCCAGTGGAGAGTTAGCGGCAACGCTTCCTTTTAACCGTTTCTTACCTAAGTTGATCGAATCCAAAGTTGCAGACGTTTCTAATCTTGCCTCTTCTAGGTATGGAGGAGCGATCACTGCAGCACTCTTTCTAGGAGAGTTTGTAGAAAATAGGGACAGGTGGATCCATTTAGATATTGCAGGGCCAGCATATAGCGAAGAGGAGTGGGGATATAACCCAGTTGGAGCGACAGGAGCGGGAGTTAGGATAGTTGTAAAATGGATTCAAAAAGAGTTTGTGTTTAAACATCACGGGGAAAAGAATGGGTCTTAGTGTAGGAATTGTAGGATTACCCAATGTTGGAAAATCTACCACCTTTAACGCTCTAACCAAAGCTCAAAACGCCCAAGCTCAAAACTACCCTTTTTGCACTATCGAACCCAATAAGGCGGTAGTGCCTGTTCCCGACCCTAGATTGAAAGAGCTTTCCAAAATAGTTAAACCTCAGCAGGTTATCCCTTCTACTATCGATTTTGTGGATATAGCCGGTTTAGTAAAAGGGGCTAGTAAGGGTGAAGGCTTAGGTAACAAGTTTTTAAGCAATATTAGAGAGAGTGATCTCATTTTACACCTTGTTCGCTGTTTTGAAGATGAAAATGTTACCCACGTTGAGGGAAGTGTCGATCCTTTACGAGATATTGAAATTATTGAAAGCGAGTTAATTTTTTCAGATTTGGAGCAGTTGGAGCGAAAAATAGAAAAACTTCAAAAACAGGTTAAAGCGGACAAAAAACTACTTCCCCTCTTAGAAATTGCAAAAGAGTTAAAAGCTCATTTAGAAGAGTTACAGCCAGTTAGAGCTTTTCCTAACAAGAATGAGCATTTTGAAGCCTTAAATAAAGAGTTACGCTTTTTAAGTGGAAAACCGGTAATTTTTGGAGCTAATGTAGATGAAGAGGGAATGATAGAGGATAATGAGTATGTAAAAAAAGTTAAGGAGTTTGCAAAAGAGAGTGGGGCAGATGTTATCAAACTTTGTGCAAAGTTGGAAGAGGAACTGATAGGATTAAGTGAAGAAGAGGCTAAAGAGCTACTAGCAGATTTAGGAGTAGAAGAGAGTGGGTTAGATAAAATCATTAGAACCGCTTTTAACCGATTGGGACTTATCAACTACTTTACTGCTGGAGTTAAAGAGGTTAGAAGCTGGACGATAAAAAAGGGTTGGAAAGCTCCACAAGCGGCAGGGGTTATCCATAACGATTTTGAGAGAGGTTTTATTAGAGCGGAAGTAATTAGTTATGAAGATTTTATAAAGTACAACGGGGAAGCGGGAGCTAAAGAAGCTGGAAAGATGAGGTTAGAAGGAAAAGATTATATAGTACAAGATGGAGATGTGATCCATTTTAGATTTAACGTATAGAGGAAAAAGATGGATTCAAAATATATAGAGATGATGCTAGACCCTCCAAATTATGGAGAGATGAAACAGTTTTCAGCTAAAGGGATAGGAAAGAATAAAGAGACTGGGGAGATGGTAATTATCTATTTAAAAGTCGATCCCTCTTTAGAGATAGTGGAAGATATTAAGTGGCAAACTAATGGATGTGGGACAACTATCGTAAGTGGAGGTTTGTTTAGTCAAGAGTATAAAGGAAAAAGTTTAAAAGAGGGGTTGGATTTTACTAATGCAGTTTTTGAAAAAATTAAAGATAATCCTCCTGCAGATGCGGCTTGTGGAGAGGTAGTAGCACGAGCTTTTATAGCTGCCGTAAAAGATTATGAGGCTAGAAAAAAAGGTGAGGAGAGGGAGTTTATTGAATATGTAACCTTAAGTTGTCCGCCGGGGGAAGTTAATGATAGAGATATTTCGCAAAAAACATAAACTTTGGTTAATAACCTTTTTTGGAGCTTGCGCTTTTCCTAAAGGGGAAGAGAGTGATCTACTCTTAGATTTTGCCAATATCCATTACCGCCATCTAAAATGGATAGGGAAGGAGTTGATAAAACAAAAAGAAGATTTTGATTGGGATAGGGAGAAAATAGAGTTAAAGTTTACCAACTCTGTAGAATTTTTTGAGATGTTTCACTCCCTTTTAAAAGATATGAACTATCCACAAGGCTTACTGTTTGATCGAATTAAAGCCGATGAAGAGTATATGCTTTCGATTAAACCTTCAAAAAATATTGCTATTACCGCTTTTTCCAGAGAATTAACATATAAAAACCTAGATCGACAAAGTATAGAAGCTCTTTTTACTTTTTTATTTGAAGAGATTTATAAAGAGTATGAACTTATTTTAGTCTACACCTACGCACAACTTCATACCTCCAACTCACAGCTCTCCTTAATTTTTGAAGACCTAATTTATGAATCGCTTTATCATCTAAAATCTTTCTGTTTTATAGCCTCCAAATTAGGAGCTTTAGCTGTTCCTAGAGTGGTGATGAAAGAGGTGTATAGATTTGATGATCTAAAAACCTTTCTAAAAGAGGGAATAGAAGAGGAGTTAAAGGCTAAGGAGCAGTGTAAAGCTTTAAGCTCTTTGATTAAAGATGAAGAGTTAAGTAGATTCTTTGATTTTATCAACCACCAGGAGGATTACCATATCGTTTTGATGCAAGAGGCTCTCCAAGCAATAGATAAGTAACACTTTTTTTGGTATAAAAAGGTGATGAAAAAGATAACCTTATCTCTCATCTTAACCTTTCTCCTCCCCGTTATGGCGACAGATGAGAATAGAACCAAAAAAGAGAAGTTTGATATTGACGAGGAGATAGCCAAAATTATGAAACTTCCGCCTAAAAAAAGGCGCATTTTGATGAACCGTCTAAAAAGAAAGATTTTTGAGTTGAATTTAGAGATCCAATCTTCTCACCTTTTAAGGTTACAAAATCTTTTAAATAGAGCTAGGGTTCATCACCACCATCATAGAGGAAAACGATGAAAAGAGTATCTCTATTGCTAGTGATTCTTCTAGTTACTTTGGGAGCGAATGAGTATAACGATGATGATCTAGATGGAGTACCTAATGAAGTGGATCGCTGTCCTCACACCCCTTTTAGCGATATTGTAGATGAATATGGGTGTAGTATAGAAAGATTGATTAAACCTAAAAAGTTTGAATATTACTTTGAGTATCTTTATGCTAAAAATGATGATCCTAAATTCTCTGAAAACGACTATCTGGTAGGATTAACTTTCTATAAAGATCGGTTTGATTTAAGTATCACCTCCTTCTATTTTGATAACACCTCTAAACACGGTTTTTCTGATACAAATGTAAAGCTAGAATATCGATTCTCTCCTTCCCCGCTCTTAGATGTATATCTTGGAGGAGGGGTTCAGCTTCCTATTTACAACATGCACGGAAATAGAGTAGATTGGGACCTATCTTTAAGTTATGAATATTATAGATGGGGATATAAGTTTTTTGGAGGAGTGCTTCACACTTGGACAAGTGATAGGTATCAAGGAGAGCGGTTGAAAAATAGCATTAGTGGATTTTTGGGGATAACTCAATACTACAAAAGCTTTAGCTTTGAACTCTCCTATTTCTACAACAAAAGCAAATTTGGCAATATCAACAATATGATCTATACCAAACTGGAAAAGATGATAAAGAATGGTTATTATATTTTTACAACCTACACCCACGGACTAAATGACCAAACTATCGATTCTATCTTTAGTGTAGGGTTTGGGAGAAGGTTGTAGGAAATGGATAAAGAGTTTTTAGAAGATTCTCCTTTACAAAAGTGTGATAGTAAACATTTTGGATTAGATGTATCTCTTACTCATCTTAAAAAAGTGATTGAGGGTTTAAAAGCTCATACGAAGAAAGTAATAGCAATCTACGCCCCTTGGGGATATGGGAAATCTTCCTTAATTAATTGTTTAAAAGAAGAAAAGCAAGGAAAAGAGGTTTTTATATTTGATTTTTCT
>JAADFB010000015.1 GCA_013153095.1 Campylobacterota bacterium
TGCTCTCTTTTTGGGTAGCTATCTCTTTTAAGAGAGGAATTTTAAACGCTTCCTTTTTTACATCCTCTTTTAACCACTCTCCTAAAGGAAAAAGGATTTTAGGAAGAAACTCCTTTTTTAAATTAAAAAGGAAATAGCTTTGATCTTTGGTCTTATCTTTGGCTTCATAGATAAATTTGCCATCGGTTTTAGCGTAGTGTCCAGTAGCAACTTGAGGAATGTTTAGTTTTTTTGCAAACTCTATCAACTCATTAAATTTCATCACCCGATTACACAACGCACACGGGTTTGGAGTAAGACCTGCGATATAGCCTTCTACAAACGGTTTATAAACCGCCTCTTTAAACTCTTGAGTTCTATCTAAGATGTGATACTGGATTCCTAGATACTTTGCAACTTTTTCGATATTTTTGATATTTTTTTCATGGTAGGAGGCGTTTGGGTGAAATTTCATATACACCCCTACAACCTCATACCCTTCCTCTTTTAGGAGTTTAGCAGTAAAACTGCTATCCACTCCACCGCTAAGTGCTACTAAAACCTTCTTCATACCTTTCCTTAAGATTGCTGAAACAACCGTTTAAAAAAGATCGCAACATTTGGCGTATCTTTGATATGCTCTCCATCTTTGGTTAAAGAGTTGGTGAGCTTTTTAGTAATATCTGCTATCTGTAAAGCGGGAATGGAGCTAGCGTGATTTTTAACCACCAACTCCCTCTTTTTAGTAGATTCTTCCACTAACCTGCTTCGCTCTAAGTATCCTAAATATTCGATCTTAAACTGCTCTCCGATATGTTTTTTGGAAACCTTTTTTAATCTTTCTGCTATCTCGATAGCTTCATCTTTGTTTCTAACATAGTTTAAGATCAAAAACACCTCATCTTTTTCTTTAGCAGTATATTTTATCATAGAATAAGCATCCATCACAGCACTGGGGTCTGGCATAGTCACAACCACCGTATCGGTAGAGGCTTTAATAAAACTTCTTACAGTCTCCCCTATTCCAGCTCCTGTATCAATAATTAGGTAATCCAACTCACCTAACTCCTCAACCCCTTCATAAAAGCTTTTTAAAATCTCGCTATTTTTATATTCTAAAATCTCCTCCCCGCTTTCTCCGGGAATAAAAAGAAAGTTTTTATTTATCTCTACAATCGCATCTTTAAAAGAGGCGTTCCCTTTCAATACATCCAGCAAGGTGTATTTAGGATTCACCCCCAAAATAATATCTTGATTTGCAAGTCCAACATCTGCATCAAAAAGTGCAACCTTATACCCATACTGAGATAACATATAGGAGATGTTTGCCGCAAGCAAACTTTTACCAACTCCCCCTTTACCACTTGTAATCGTTATAAATTTCATAACAGCTCCAGAAGAAATCTTAGAGGAATTTTAACGGAATCCCGCTGACTCCAAGCTGGATGCGGGATCGTTAACTCTTGTGTATTATAGTGAATATTTTCGTAGAAAAGAATATCTAGATCAAGAGTTCTAGGTGCATTTTTAAAGATTCGTTTCCGTTTGAATCTATGCTCTAGAGAAAGTAGGAAAAAAAGTAACTCTTTTGGTGAAAATGAAGTCTTAATAGCTAAAACAGAGTTGAAAAAATAGGGTTGATTTAAATAGCCAAAGGGTGGATTTTTAAGTATAGGGGCGGTAGCTATTAGCTGAACTTGGGGATGGTCTTTTAAGAGTAGGGCAACCTTTTTAAATCTCTTTTTCACATCTCCCACATTTCCCCCAATCCCAACTATAGCATTTGGAAACTCTTTGTTAAACTTTTTAGGAAACAGCCCCTCAAAATAGAGAGTCAACTCACTAGATAGCTTCTTTTTCATAACACCTCAGCGCGACCCTCTTTTAACACAACTATATCCTCAATCCTAATCCCAAACTCACCAGGAATATATATTCCCGGCTCAATTGTAAAAACCATTCCATCTTCTAAAATCTGCTCATTTCTTGAATTGATAAAAGGCATCTCGTGAATATCTAAACCAACCCCGTGACCTAAAGAGTGGATAAAGGTATTACTAAATTCGCTCTTATCAATAATTTCTCTAGCGATCCTATCCAACTCTTTGGCTTTCATTCCGCTCCTAGCCCTCTTAATCGCCTCCTCTTGTGCTTTTTTAACCAGATCGTACGCTTTTTGAATCTTTGAGTTTGGAAAGTGTTGAGTTTTTGAAAAAGAGATTTTTTCACCTATGTAAGCGGTTCTGGTTCTATCGCTACAGTACCGTTTATATTTAATCCCTCCATCAAAAAGTAAAAGATCACCCTCTTGTAAAACTTTATTGGTTAAAAATGCGTGAGGTTTAGCGGCGTTTTCATTAATCGCAACGATAGGATTAAAACTTAACTCATACTCTCCAGCTCTAGAAAGAGTTCTTATCGCTTCAAAGTGGATATTTTTTTCGCTCTTTCCTATTAAAGTTGATAGAGAGTGAGCGAATTCGTCAAAAGCTTGTGCGTTTAGCTCTACCGATCGACGAATAAGTTCTATCTCCTCTTGCGTTTTTATTAGCCGTTTTTTCCAAGAAAGATCAGCTTTAGGTAAAAAAGTGGTATCGATTTTTCCTTTCAACGCTTCTAGATCGGCACAGGTAAACTCTTTGGGATCGAAAAAGATAACTCCCACGCGAGCTTTTTTAATTAGAGCGCGGGCGGCTTTGGCAAGGTCTCTTGCCTCCACCACTTCACAACCGCAATGCTCTCTAGCCTCAAGAGCGTATCTAGGATCGGTAATAAAGAAGGATTCGCTTCCTAACTTCAAAAAAAGTTCATTATCGCAGCTAAAACCGCATTCATAATAAACGGAACTCTCATCTTTGAGGATGTAGTTCACCTTAATTTCCCGGTTGTTGAGGTTGTTGCTGTTGTTGTCGTTGCTTTAACATAGCTATCTCTTGAAAGATCTGGTTCATAGCAATAAGTGCTAGATGGTAACTAAAAGGTCCAAAACCGGTAATAACTCCAGCACACACCGGTGCTAACATACTTTTGTGTCTAAACTTCTCTCTTCTATAAACGTTGCTAATGTGGACTTCGATAGTGGGAAGTTGCACCGCCGCGATGGCGTCTCTAATCGCGATAGAGGTGTGTGTGTAAGCTCCTGCATTGATAATTATCCCATCCACATCGCTACCTACACACTCTTGGATCTTATCGATAATTTCACCCTCTAGGTTGCTTTGAAAAAACTCAATGTCCATCTTATTCGCATCTGCGTACGCTTTCATCTGGCGATGAATCTCTTCCAACTTCATTGGACCGTAAATATTTTGCTCCCTAATTCCCAACATATTAAGATTGGGGCCTTGAATAACCATAACCTTCATCTGTACATCCTTTATCTATCAAATTTAAGGTATGATTATATCAACTTTTTGCATAAAAGGAGTTGAGTTGAAGATACTCTTTTCAAACCTTATTTTAACACCTGATATAATACTTTACGATAAAGCGATCGCTTTTGATAAAAAGATTAAAGATATTGATGATTTAGAGACTTTAAAAGCCCGTTATCCTCAAGCAGAGGTTTTAATTTATGAGAACTCTATCTTACTTCCAACTTTTGCAAATCCGCACGTACACCTAGAGTTTAGCGCCAACCGAACAACCTTAAGTTATGGAGATTTTTTAACTTGGCTTTATAGCGTGATCTCTTTTAGAGAAGAGCTTTTATTAAAGTGTAATCAAAGCTGTTTAGAAGAAACGCTTTCAACTTTAATTGAGTATGGTACTACCGCTATTGGAGAGATTAGCAGTTATGGAGATGATCTTGTTGCGTGTGCCAATTCAAAATTGAAAGTGGTTTTTTTCAACGAAGTTATTGGAGCTAATCCCGCAACAGTAGATATAAGCTTTGCTTCCTTTTTGGAGAGGTTTAAAGAGAGTCAAGAGTTTAAAAGCGAAAGGTTTAAGCCAGCGGTAGCTATCCATTCTCCTTACTCTGTCCATTATGTTTTAGCTAAGAAGGCGTTGAATGTAGCAAAGAGTGAGGGGTGTTTGGTTAGTGTCCATTTTATGGAAAGTTTGGCCGAAAGGGAGTGGTTAGACAAAGGAACAGGAGAGTTTGCAAAGTTTTTTAAACAGTTTTTAAATCAAACCCGTCCAATAAACGATCCTTTAGAGTTTTTGGAACTGTTTGAAGATGTTCCTACCCTTTTTGTCCATATGGTTTACGCAAATAAGAGGGAGTGGGAAAAAGTAAAAGATTCAACTATCATCCATTGCCCTATCTCCAACCGAGTTTTAGGAAATGGAGTTTTGGATTTGAGTAAACCTAAACATTATTTAATAGCTACTGATGGACTTAGTTCAAACTACTCTTTGAATATGTTTGAAGAGTTAAAAGCAACCCTCTTTGTCCATCCCCATTATCCCATTCTACCTTTTGCAAAAGAGTTGATAGTGAAAGCTACAAAAGAAGCTCATAAAGTGTTAGGCTTTGAAGCAGGAGAGATCGTTAAAGGAAAATTGGCAGACTTTCAAATAATCTCTTTTGAGGAAGGGATTGAACATTTTAAGAAAAAGGAGGAGATGGAGATCTATTTACAACTACTTTTACACACTTCTAAACCTAAGGCGGTTTTTATTGAGGGAGAGAACTTTTTAGAAAGGAGGAAGTAGGGGCAAAAGCCTTGAAAAGAGAAGATGAAAAAGTTTTTTAAAGCTCTCTTTTCTCCTATCGTTGCGGTTTTAGATTTTGTTCAAAAATATTTTAAAGCGTTACTCTTTTTTGTGATTGTGGGGTTGATTTTTGGTTCTTTTCAAGGGGAGGCGTTAAAGAAACCAAACCTTGCTAAAGTAGAGCTTAGTGGAGCGATTGTAGATTCAAAAGATATAGTAAAAAGGATCGAAGAGTTAATCGAAAAGAAAAATATTAAAGGGGTACTTTTTTTGGTTAACTCTCCGGGTGGAAGTGTGGCGCCTTCCATAGAGATTAGCCGGGCGATAAAACGACTCAAAAGAAGAAAACCGGTAGTTACCTATGCGGCGGGGACTTTAGCTAGTGGAAGTTACTATGCAAGTATTTGGAGCGATTCTATTATTGCAAATCCTGGAAGTTTGGTAGGTTCTATCGGAGTGATTTTTGAGGCTCCCAATTTTAAAGAGCTGTTAAATAAAATTGGAGTTTCTACCCAAGTTGTAAAAGCTGGAAAATATAAAGAGGTTGGTACTCCTTTTAGAGAGTGGAGAGAGTTTGAAAGAGAGGAGTTAGAAAAGGTGATCCAAGATACTTACAACCTTTTTGTAGAGGATGTGGCAGAGGCGAGAGGGTTGAAACTGGAGGAAAAAGAGAAATGGGCAGAAGCCCATATCTTTACCGCTAGACAAGCTAAAAAAGTGGGCTTAATAGATGAGGTAGGAACGATAGCTCAAGCTAAGACGATGCTTATGCATCTAAGCAAAGTGGAAAAGGCTATTTGGGAGAAAGAAGATAAGTTTGAGAAGTTTTTGGAAAAGTTGGCTAATGAAACCAGTAGTAAAATTGTCTCCTTTCTTTTCTCTCTTCAAGCACGCTAAGGGCTTAATGCCCTTACTCTTGAGTTCTCTCAAACGCTTTAATCACCGCTTCCATAAAGGCCGATCTTACCGCTTTATCTTCCAAAGCTTTGTAACCTCTAGAGGTGGTACCGTTGGGACTCATAACCTGATTTTTTATCAAGGCTGGTTCCTCTTTTAATGCTGAAAAACTTTCAAACAGCCCTTGCGTTAAGAAAAGAGCCTCTTCCCTTTTCAATCCCGCATACACCCCTCCATCTACAAGCGCCTCTGCAACTAAAGCTAAAAAAGCGGGGCCACTTCCTGCAATCGCGGTTGCTATATCTAAAGCTCTCTCACTCTCCACCCATAAAGTTTTACCCAACTCCTCAAACAACTCTATTGCGCGCTCTTTCCCTCCTTCATCTCCTGTTAAAGTCGTCATAGAAGCTTTTTTTCTAGCCCCAATATTTGGCATTGCGCGGATATAGTATTTTGCAGGAATAATTGTTAACTTTCTAAGGGGAGTACCAGCTAAAATAGAGATCAAAACTTTAGCTTCTCCTTGAAGCTGGTTTGCAACATCTTTTAGAGCGGACGGTTTTATGCATAAGATGACGGTTTGATCTTGGATATTGTAACTTTTTAGCTTAGCCGCTTCAACTCCAAACTCCTCATTAAACTCGTGAAGCTTCTCCTCATCCCTTCCAACCACCCTAATTTTTTCACCTAAGTTTCTAATTCCACTCACAATAGCTTTAGCCATCTCCCCTGTGCCAATTACGCTAACCATCAAACTCCTTTTTGGATAAATTGTAACACATTTTGTTATAATAGCCTTAGCTTTAGGAAGGAGAGAAACTTGCATAAAAATATATCAATTTTACTAATAATTCTCTTTATTTTTACTGGGTGTTCTAGAAAAGGAGGACCTGAGTATAATAGAAGCGATATTTATTGGTATGAGAAGATGATTTATTACATCAGCCAGGGCGATCTAGATAGAGCGGATGACTATTTTACCTCCTTGCAGAGTGAACATTTTACTTCACCATTGTTAAAAGAGGCGATGTTAATCTTAGCTCAAGCCCATATGGATAATGAAGAGTATTTGATGGCTAAATATTATCTAGATGAGTTTATTAAACGGTTCGGAAATGAGAAAAATATAGAGTTTGCTAAGTTTTTAAAAATAAAAGCCTCTTTTTTAGCGTTTAAAAATATAAATCGCGATCAAAAACTGCTAAAAGAGACGATAAAGGAAGCTAGGGAATACAAAAAACTGTTTCCCCAAAGTGAATTTAATCCGATGGTAGATACCATCCTTACAAAATTGGTTATGGCTGAATATGTGTTAAATGAGGAGATCGCCGCACTCTATAAGCGTAGAGGAAAAAAGGAAGCGGCTAAATTTTATGAAGAAAAGAACAAAGAGTACAACTTAACAAAAGATCAAATCATTGTACCAAAAAGCTGGTATGACTACTTGGTAAACTGGTAAGGGAGAAAAAGATGAAACTTAGTGATTACGCAGCTTTTCCAACAACCCTTCCAATAGTTGTAGAAGATGATATGTTTCTTTATCCGTTTATGATCTCTCCCATCTTTATTAGCGATGAAGCCAATATTGCAGCAGCTAATAAAGCGTTGGAAAACAACAGTTTAATTTTAGTTTGTCCATCCAAAGAGGGAAGAGAAGGGGAAAGAAGCTTTGATGCGATCTATCCGGCAGGGGTTATTGGCTCAATAATGAGAAAAGTCAATCTTCCAGATGGAAGGATAAAACTACTCTTTCAAGGTTTAGCTAGAGGGAGGATTATTGAAAAAGTTTCCAACTCCCCTTTAATGGCAGTTGTGGATGTGATCGAATCCAAGCCGTTTAATGAGATAAAAGTGGAAGCTCTTTTAGAAGTGTTGAGGGAAAAGATTAGGGTTTTAGCAAGCGTAAATAGTAATTTTCCTCAAGATTTGGTAAAAACTATTGAAGAAAACAGTGAACCTAATAGAATCGCCGATCTGGTAAGTTCTGTGTTAAAGCTAAAAAAAGAGCGTGCATATGAGATGTTTGTAGAAGAGGATGTAGAGCAAAGGTTGATGCTCTTAATTGATCTGGTGACGGAAGAGATTGAGCAAAGCAAACTGCAAAGGGAGATAAAAAATAAGGTTAGCTCTCGAATGGAGCAGGCTAATCGGGAGTATTTTTTAAAAGAGCAGTTAAAGCTAATCCAAAAAGAGTTAGGGATAGATACCCAAAAAGAGGAGGAGTTAGAGGAGTATAGGAAAAAGTTAGAAAAGATAAAACCCTATCTTACGGAAGAAGCTTACAAAGAGATTAGTAAACAGATTGAGCGGTACGCTCGAATGCACCCAGATAGTGCGGAAGCGGTAGTTATTCAAACCTATCTAGATTGGGTACTAGAAGTTCCCTTTGGAAAATATTCTAAGAAAAAGCTTAGTATTCAAGAGGTTAAAAAAGAGCTAGATAAAGACCATTACGGATTAGAAAAGCCTAAAGAGCGAATTTTAGAGTATTTTGCAGTAAAAGAGTTGATGGAGTTAAGAGGTGTTAAGAAAGAGAAAGGGAGCGGGGCGATCTTATGTTTTGCAGGACCTCCGGGAATTGGTAAAACCTCTTTAGCAAACTCTATCGCAAAAGCTCTAAAGCGTCCCTTAGTTAGAATTGCGTTAGGAGGGTTGGAGGATGTAAGTGAGTTGAGGGGTCATCGAAGAACTTATATCGGGGCGATGCCCGGAAGAATTGTTCAAGGGTTAATAGATGCCAAAGAGATGGACCCGGTGATGGTGTTGGATGAGATAGATAAAGTTGGAAGAAGTATGAGAGGAGACCCAACTTCGGTATTGCTAGAGATTTTAGATCCAGAGCAAAACACCCATTTTAGAGATTACTACCTCAACTTTAACATCGATTTGAGCAATGTTATTTTTATCGCAACCGCTAACGATGTTGGAATGATTCCTCCACCCCTTCGCGATAGGATGGAGTTTATCTTCTTAAGCTCCTATACCCCTAGTGAAAAGTTTGAGATAGCTAAAAGATACCTCATTCCGCAAGAGTTAAAAAAACATGGATTAAAAAAGAGTGAGCTTACTATCTCTAAAAGTGCGTTAGAAGCGATTATCGAAAAATATACTCGTGAAGCTGGGGTTAGAAACTTACGCAGACGGATAGCGGATATTGTTAGAAAAGTGGCTAAAGAGCTGTTGGAAAATCCTAAACTTAAAAAAGTTTCAATAACTTTAAAAAACCTCAACAAATATCTAGAAAAACCGGTTTTTGAGATCACCGAAGCTGAGAAAGAGCCTCAAGTTGGAGTGGTTAGCGGTTTAGCGTGGACAGCAGTGGGGGGAGATGTTTTAAAAATTGAATCGATAAAAATTAAAGGAAAAGGTGGATTACAGCTTACGGGAAGTTTGGGTGAGGTGATGAAAGAATCGGCTAGAATCGCTTACAGTGTGGTTAAAGTGTTGATTGATAAAGGAAAGCTTCCTATCAAACAAGAAGTTATTCCAAAAACCCCAAAAGAGAGAGGGGAGAAAGTAGACCCTAGTGAGGTTTATCGCCGATACGATATCCATCTCCATATCCCTGAGGGAGCTACTCCAAAAGATGGACCTAGTGCTGGGATAACGATGGCTACCTCTATCGCTTCGATCTTAAGTGAGAGAAAAGTTAGACCAGAAGTTGCTATGACGGGGGAGCTAACCTTAACCGGAAAGGTGTTACCTATTGGGGGGTTGAAAGAGAAGCTTATCGCCGCTTATAAAGCTAAGATAAAAAAAGCTCTAATCCCTAAGAAAAATTACGATAGAGATTTGGATGATATTCCGCAAGAGGTGTTGGAAAATTTAAAGATCGTCCCTGTAAGCAGTATCGAAGAGGTGTTAAAAGAAGCACTTTTATAGGAGTTGAGATGACAATAGAAGAGAGTTTTAATAAAATCAAAGAGGATTTTGAACTTTTAAAAGAACCTAACGCGATTGTAGAGTATATTTTAGAACTGGGAAAAGAGAATGAGATGAAACTCCCTCCCGATTTGAAAAATGAAACCACCTATATCCACGGCTGTCCTAGCGATGCGTGGATGGTAGTGGAGTGTAAAGATGGGAAAGTTTACTTTACAGCGGAAGGAAGTTCGGCGTTAGCGAAGGGGATGATCCCTTTAATTCTTCAACTTTTTAATGGAAGAACTCCGGAAGAGATTTTAGCTTTTGATCCCAAAAAGTTGTATGAATTGGGATTTGAGAGGATTTTAACCCCTACTAGAATGCAAGGGTTGGAAGCGTTTTTAAACAAAATCTACGAACTGGCACGGTTGTGTAAGGAGTAACTTTCTTTTCTCTCTTTTTGGGTAAAATAGAACCAAAAAGGGAGAAAAAATGAGAAAGCTTTCTTTTTTCCTTCTACTAACTCTAAACCTCTCGGCAATGGAAGCAACTCAAGAGTATGTAAACCAACTTAAACTTTTTCTAAACAACCACAGTTTTAGAGTAAATGGAAAATTTTATATGTACGATTTTAACCATGATGGGGTTATCGCTAGAAACGATTGGATCTACATCGACATCTTTGCCAATAAAGCTTACCGCTTGATGGGTAAAGAACCTAGTGAAAATGACCCTTTTGGTTGGCAACTGTTAGAGGTTATTCCTACAGATTTGGATTTAGATCATCCTTCCGGATACTTCATATTTATCGATTTTCCTCTAGATACCACCTTTTTAGGAACTAACGCATTCTCTTGGGTTTATGTAGCCCAGGGGTTAACCTTTAAATTGATGGGAGCGGATGAGAACCACAATTTTGACTATCTAGATGAGGATGGGGATGGAAAAGCCGATCCTTTAAAAGATATTGAGTATGAGATGGAAAGTAATGTGATCACTTTTTTTTACGATCGAAAATACTACTTTAGTAAAAGTGAAGTTAGAGAGTGTAGTTATGAAGGTAGGGTCGATAAAGAAGACCGATTTGGAACTTATGAAGTGAACGCTCAATATCGAGGGGATATAGTTTATGAGTGTAAACTAAGTTTAGAAGATACGCCGGCGTGGAAGCTTGAAAGAGATAGGATGAAAGTATTAAAACTGACCAAAGCTGTAGAAGGGGAGGTAGTGATTGATGGAATCCATTTTCACGACATCTCTATTTACGATTTTGAGAGTGGAATAGTTCACCATATGGGAGCTGTAGAGGAGGTACCTTACGATTGTTACGACTATTTTGCTTCCCCTCTTCCAACAGAGCTTACCACACCTCAAGAGATTGAGAAGTTGATGGAGGAGGAGCTAGAAGATGTGTGTGACCCCTCTTTTATAAAAACAACTTGCCCTGCGTGGTATCATCGCGACTGCACTACAGAAGAAAAACCTAAATTTCACTCTTTAAAAGGGGAGATTTATACGACCTGGTTAGCATTAGATGGTAACGAGAAAGCTCATAAAGTCGATAGGTTTGAAATTTTAGAAATCTTTTCAAGATAGGGTATAATTCGCCTCAAACATCTAAAAAAGGAGCTTTGATGAGAAAGCTGGCATTAATGGGCTTTTCAGTAGTTACTCTATTTGCAATGAGTGCCCCTGTGGAGTATGTGGAAGGGTTAAAGCAGTATCTGCATAATCACACCTTTAAAGTAAACGGTAAATTTTATATGTACGATTTTAACCACGACGGGGTTATCGCTAGAAACGATTGGCTCTATATCGATACTACAACAGGAAGAGTGTTTAGATTGATGGGGAGAGAACCTACCCAAGCGGATGCGTTTGGATGGCAACCGTTAGACTCTATCCCTAGAGATTTGGATGTAACCAACCCTTCAGGCTATTTTATATTTATCGACTATCCAAAAGATAAAGAGCTGTTTGGAACTAACGCCTTCTCTTGGCTTTATGTAGCTAAAGGTTCAACCTTTAAACTGATGGGAGCGGATGAAAACCACAATTTTGACTATCTAGATGAGAACGGTGACGGTATTCCCGATCCGCTTTCAGGAATTAGTTACCGCTTTGAAGGATTAGAGCTTCTTTTTATCTACAATGGAGTTTTAAGTACCCCTTCTCAAGCACTTCAACAGCAACCTAAAGAGACGATTAAGTGCGAGGATGAAGATAGTTTCACCTATGATGATATAGGCTATTACTATAAAGTCGATTCTTGGTATCGAGGTGACATCCAATACAACTGTAAAAAAGATGCCAAATATCTTTGGACACTGGCTATAGATTCTATCACGATCGATCAAATAATTAAAAAGATGGAAGGTAAAATTGTAATAGATGGAAAAATTATTAGTGGAGTAGAAACCTTTAACTATAAAGAAGGGTCAATCCATCACCAGGGAGAATATGAGGGGAAAAAGTTTGATTGTTACGATTACTACATCCCTTTTCTTCCAGTAACCATATCCAAATATGAGCACGACAAGTTAGAGAATGTGATGGAGTGGAGTGGAAGCGGTCCTTGCGATCCCAACTTCTTAAGAACAACCTGTCCTGAGTGGTATTATGGAAGTTTAGAGGATTGTGGTTTAGATGGAACGCCTACCTATAACGACAAAATTGAAGAGGAGATCAAAAACTCTACCCACACTGAAAGCAATGTTACTACTACCTGGAAAGTTACCGACAGTGATGGAAAATTACACGAAGTTTATAGACACGAATACTACCGAATCGATCGCTAAATCCCCTTTTTTTTGGGGGGAGGTCGCCCAAAGGCGACTTAACTTAAAGCCTCTTTAGCCCTTTCAACCAGTTTTGTAAAAGTTTGCGGTTCATTCATAGCAAAATCTGCTAGAATCTTTCGATCTAAATTGATATTGGCTTTCTTTAATCCGTAAATAAATCTTGAATAGTTAATATCGTTCAATCTACAAGCGGCGTTAATCCTCATAATCCAAAGTTTCCTAAAATCTCTTTTTCTTTGTTTTCTATCTCTATAAGCGTAAACTAAACTTCGCTCCAACTGCTCTTTAGCTTTTCTAAAATGTTTTCTTCTACCGCTATAAAAACCTTTAGCCTGTTTTAAAACCTTTTTATGACGTCTTCTTCTAACCGTACCTGTTTTTACTCTCATTATCTACTCCCTTTACCTTTTATTTTTGTTTTTAGGTGTCGATTTACGAACTTAGCCTAGTAGGCGGAGCTTTCTTAAATCAACTCTTTAACTCTAGGAACATCCACTTTGTTTACATAATGAGGAGAGCGAAGTCTTCTTTTTCTTTTAGGTGATTTTTTGGTAAGAATGTGGCTTCTAAATGCACTCCCTCGCTTAATCTTGTTTTTGGTTTTTTTAAACCTCTTCGCCGCCCCCTTGTGGGTTTTCATCTTAGGCATCTCAAACTCCTTAGTAGAAATTAAGGAGCTTATTATACCAAAATATAAAAAGGTAAGTTTTCTTAAAAAAATCTAAATTTGGTAAAATTATCTCTACTTTTTTAAAAGGTTTAGGGTGAAAGCTATCTTTTTGGATCGAGATGGAGTTATCAATGTCGATTATGGATATGTCCATACCAAAGAGAAATTTAAATTTATAGATGGAGTTTTCGAGGCGTTAAAAGAGCTTCAAGAGATGGGGTATCTTTTAATTGTAATAACCAATCAATCTGGAATTGGAAGAGGATATTACTCTTTAGAACAGTTTTTAAAACTTAACCGGTTTATGGTAGAAGAGTTCGGTAAAAAAGGGATAAAGATAACCGATACTTTCTTTTGTCCTCACCACCCTAACCAGGGGTGTGAGTGTAGAAAACCTAAACCTAAAATGGTACTGGATGCGATAAAAAAGTATAAGATCGACCCTTTCAACTCCTGGATTATTGGAGATAAAGTTAGCGATATAGAAGCTGGAAAAGCAGCGGGAGTTAGAGGAATTTTGATCGGAAAAGAGGTAAAAAATCTCTTAGAAGCGGTTGAAGTAGTAAGGAAGAGTGATGTTTGAGAATAAAACTATCTTAATTACCGGAGGGGCTGGATTTATCGGGAGTAATTTAGCTCTCTATTTCCAAGAACACTATCCCAGTGCAAAGGTGGTAGTGTTTGATAGGTTTAGAGATGATCAAAGATTTGAGAATGGAAATCTCCTCTCTTTAGGTCATTTTAAGAATTTGGAAGGGTTTAAAGGTGAGATTATTGGAGGGGATATAAACTACGATTTAGAGCTTTTAAAAGATTTTAAGTTTGATTACAT
>JAADFB010000086.1 GCA_013153095.1 Campylobacterota bacterium
AGATGGAGCTGTTTTTAGAGGTGGCAAAAATAGGACATTTAACCCAAGTTGCCAAGCGGTTTGGATTGAGTCAATCGGCGGTATCGATGTCATTAAAAGAGCTAGAATCGATCTTGGGTTGTAAACTGTTTGAAAGAGTTCAAAAAAGATTGGTTTTAAATGAAAAAGGAAGAGCTTTTTTTGATGAGATTGAACCGCTAATTATGAAGTTAAAAGATATCGAAGCGGAATTTATGTCGCAAGAGAATAAAGGAAAATTGGTAGTTGGAGCTAGCACCACAATAGCCGATTACATCTTACCTAATATGATTTGTGAGTATATGGAGGATTATCCTGAAGTAAAAATCTCTTTAAAAATTGGAAACACTGCTGAGATTAAGGAGATGGCTGAGCGGGGAGAGATAGATGTGGGATATATTGAAGGGGAAATTTTTTGCCCCGATTGCCACTTAACCCCTATGGGGAAAGATGAGCTGGTAGTTGTAACAGGAGATCCAAAACTTGCTAAAAAGAAAGAGCATTTTATCGATACTTTACTCTCAAAGAAGTGGGTTTTACGAGAGGAGGGAAGCGGGACTAAGGGAGAGTTTATAAAAAAGCTTGGAAAGTTTGCAACGGAACTAAATATCTATCTAGAGCTTAGACACACAGAAGCTATTATCAATGTGTTAAAAGAGGTGGAAGGAAGTTTAAGCTGTGTGAGCAAGATAGCGGTAAAGGAGCGGTTGGAGAAAGGGGAACTATTTGAGATAAAGATCAAAGGGTTTGAGTTTGGAAGGGATTTTTATCAAATTTACCATAAAAACAAATATCAAAGCGAACTTTTTAAAAAGTTTAGCCTTTACACTAGAAGCAGATTTGCACATTTACTAGGAGAGAAGTATGAGAAACTTGTATGAAGAGGTAAGCCATTTAGATAAAAGGTGTTACGATCTATACAACTTAACGGAAGATATTTTGATGGAACACGCGGGAACGGGAATAGCCAAAAAGATTAAAGAACGGTTTCCTCCCGGTTCTAAAGTGATAATTGTAGCGGGTCCCGGAAATAATGGAGGAGATGGAGTAGTTGTAGCTAGAGAGCTATTAGGTGAGTATGATGTTAGGCTCTTTATGCCGTTAGGGGCAAAAAGTAGAATGTGTAAAGTGCAACTGGATCGTTTTTACGCTCTTGGAGGAGAGTTAAGAGAAACTATCTGTATTGAAAAGAGTGACGTGATCGTTGATGCTATCTTTGGAACCGGCTTATCTAAGCCGTTAGGGGAAGGGATAATCTCTTTAATCCAAAAACTCAACAACTGCGACGCGTTTAAGATCGCTTGCGACATTCCAACAGGAATATCCAATAAAGGGGATATTTTACCCACCGCCTTTAAAGCCGATCTGACCTTAACGATGGGAGCGTTGAAATACTCTCTTTTTATGGATAAGGCTAAAGATTATGTGGGAGAGGTTGAGGTTGTAGATTTAGGAATTAGTAAAGAGTTTTATGAGGAAGAGAGCAATATAAAACTTTTAGAAGAAAGTGATAGAAAACCTCCCTACAGAGATCGACAAAATAGCAATAAAGGGGACTATGGACATTTAGCTGTAATTGCTGGAGAGAAAGAGGGAGCGGCTATAATGGCGGGGCTAAGTGCGCTAAGGTATGGGGCAGGCTTGGTTACAGTGGTAAGATATGATCCTTTAAATTTACCTTATGAACTGATGTCCTCTTCCTCCCTTCCTCCTAAAAAAACCGCTTTAGCCGTAGGTATGGGGTTAGGATTGGAGTATAGTGATGAGGATTTTAAAGAGCTGGTTTTAAAACAGGATGTCCCTATGGTAGTGGATGCCGATCTCTTTTATGATAAAAGAATTTTAGAGCTTTTAAAAAAGAAAAAAGTAGTACTAACCCCTCATCCAAAAGAGTTTAGCTCCTTACTTGAGCTTTGTGATATTGCAAAATTGAGTGTAGAAGAGATTCAAAAGGATAGAATGGGAGCGGTAAAGCTTTTCACTACCCACTATCCAGATGTAGTTTTACTTTTAAAAGGAGCAAACCCTATTATCTCTTACCAAGATAACTTTTTTATAAACCCTTTAGGAACCAATGCGTTGGCTAAAGGGGGGAGTGGAGATGTGTTAAGTGGAATTATTGGGGCGCTTTTGGCTCAAGGATATGAACCTCTACAGGCGGCTATTGAGGGAAGCTTAGCTCACTCTCTTATAGCTAAAACTGTTCCAAAAGCTAATTACGCCATAACTCCTAGCGATCTAATTGAGTATTTAGGGAGAGAGGAAGGTTAAAGCGCCTCCTCATCCACCTCTCCGGTTCTAATTCTAACCACCTTTTCCACATCGCTTACAAATACTTTGCCATCTCCGATCTTTCCAGTCCTAGCCGCATTTACAATCTTTTCTATCACATTATCTACCTCAGAAGCTTTTACAACCACTTCAACCTTAACTTTGGGAAGAAAATCTACAATATATTCCGCACCTCGATAAAGCTCGGTATGCCCTTGCTGTCTTCCATACCCTTTAACTTCGGTAACTGTCATCCCACTAACCCCTATTTCGCTTAGAGCTTCCTTTACCTCATCCAACTTAAAAGGCTTTATGATCGCTTCGATCTTTTTCATCTTTTACTCCTTTAAAGATAAACTTCTCTTTTATAATTTTATAACAATTTTGAAAGGAAGCTCTAAAAGAGGTTAATTATCTCCTGAAGGGCTTGCTGTAGCTCTTGGTAGCTTTTAAAGTAGAGTTCTTGGCGCGGTTTATCCTTTTTGACAAAAATTAATACATAACCTTCAACCTCTACGCTATCTCTATTTTCCTCATACCATTCAAAGGAGATAGTGGTAAGATCATCCCCATATCTCACAAGGATACTGGGGTAGATCTTTACCACATCTTTTAAATCTACTCCTTGATACTCCACTTATTTGGGTTCCTTTTCAATAATTTCCCTACAAACTATACAGTATTTAGCGTAGGGTTTAATTTTTAACCTAAGAGGTTTTATCGGTTCTCCACACATCTCACAAATTCCATACTCCCCTTTTTCGATCTTTTTAAGGGCGTATTCGATCTCCTCTAACTCTTTTAACTGCTGACTTTGGATCGCGTGTTCAATCATATTATCGGTACATAAAGATGCGTAATCGCCATCGTCATTTACCTCTACCTCTTTTAAACTCTCCATTTCGCTAATGGTTGCGTGGAGATTTTTTAGAATCTGTCTTTTTCTCTCTAATAAAAGCTCTTTAAAGTATGCTGTATCCATCTTCATCCCCTCTTTAAAAAGTTCGCAGGAATTTTATCATAAGTTTTATCCAACAAATCCACACTATCGGCAGATACTGCACTCTTTTGAGTTTTAAAGAGCCTCTTTTAACTCTAGCTTATGAAATTGGATTTATTAAATTATTATTTTATATAATCTATCTCCAAAAATCAATTATCTAACCTCTTTTGGTTATAATTTTGCAAATTGAGTAAAAGGAGTTGAGGTGAGTTTAAAAAAACGGCTTCAAAACGACTTAAAAGAGGCGATGAAGGCAAAGGATAGTTTTAAAAGAGATGTGATTAGGTTTTTAATGAGCGCTATCAAGCAGGTTGAGGTGGATAATCAAAAAGAGCTTAGCGATGAGGAGATAATAAAGGTTATCCAAAAAAGTATAAAACAGCGAGAAGAATCGGCTAAACAGTACAAGGAGGGAGGAAGAGAGGATTTAGCTCAAAAAGAGTTAAAGGAAGCGCAAATATTAAAAAGCTATCTCCCTAAACAGTTAAGTGATGAAGAGTTGGAGGAGAAGGTTAAAGAGATCATTCAAGAAGTGGGAGCTACTTCTATAAAAGAGATCGGGAAGGTTATGGGAAGTGCGATTAAAAAGTTAGGAACGTTAGCGGATGGAAAAAGGATAAATCAAGTCGCTTCTAAACTTTTAAAGGAAAATTAGATGCCCAATAGATTGGCCAAAGAGCAATCCCCCTACCTCCTTCAACATAAAGATAATCCAATAGATTGGTATCCGTGGGGAGAGGAGGCGTTTAAGAGGGCAAAAGAAGAGAATAAATTGATCTTTCTTTCGATTGGATATAGCAGTTGTCACTGGTGCCACGTGATGGAAAGAGAAGTTTTTAAAAACGAAGAGGTTGCTAAGTTTTTAAATAACCATTTTGTAAATATCAAAGTAGATAAAGAGGAACGCCCCGATATAGATAACTATTACCAAGAGATATATAGAGTTCTTAACCAAGCTCCTGGAGGATGGCCTCTTTCTATCTTTTTAACCCCCACTAAGAAACCTATATTTGCAGCTACCTATATTCCCTTAGAATCCCGGTTTAATCGAGTGGGCTTTCTACAGTTGGTAAAGAATATGGTGAAAGCCTATCAAAAAGATCCCCAAAAGCTGGAAAAAGAGGGAAAAGAGATAGAAAAATTTGCCCTTCCAGCTCCTCCTAAGGGGGTAGTGAGATTTGATAAGAGTTTGGCTAAAGAGTTTGTGAAAGTTGCTAAAAACTATTTCGATCCAAAATATGGAGGTTTTGGAAGTAAACCAAAATTTCCCCACACCTCTTTATTAAATACCCTTTTAACAATATATCGTCTTGAGGGGAATGAGGAAGCGTTAAAAATGGTTATTTTTTCTTTAGAAAGTATGGCTAAAGGGGGGATTAGAGATTTAGTAGATGGGGGATTTTGTAGATATAGTGTTGATGAAAAATGGTCAATTCCCCACTTTGAAAAGATGACCTATGATAATGCGCTTTTATTGGAAAGCTATCTATTGGCTTACTTTGTTACTAAAAAAGAGTTTTTTAAAGAGGTTGCAATAGAGATCGCTAACTTCCTAAGAGAGTATATGAGTAAAAACGGACTTTTTTTTAGCGCAAGTGACGCAGATAGTGAAGGAGAGGAGGGTAAATACTTTACTTTCTCTTTTGAAGAGATCGTTAAAAAGCTAAAAGAAGATGGATTCTCACAAGAGGAGATAGAAGAGGTATTAAAAAAGCTAAACATCTCCAAAAAAGGGAATTTTGAAGGTAAAAATATCTTACAAGGTCAAACCCCCTTCTTGTGTGAGACCACTAAAAAAGCGCTAAAAAGTTTAAAAGAGATTAGAAAAAATAGAGTTTATCCTTTTATCGATAAAAAGATAATTACCAGCTGGAATGCGATGATAATTAAATCGCTTTACCTTTTATCCAGAGAGGATATTCACTATTTTGAAGTGGCTGAAGAGGCACTAAAAAAACTTTTAGAAAAGATGTACCCTAACGAGCATCTTTACCATAGCGCTTTAATAGATGAAGAGCCTAACGTTAAAGCCTTTTTAGAAGATTACGCCTACCTTGCAAGCGCACTTTTAGAAGCGTATAAAACCACCTTAAACGAGGAGTACCTAGCTAAAGCAACACTTCTAGCAAGAGATGCGTTAAGTGAGTTTTTTGAGCGAGGAAAATGGTATTTTAGTAAAAATGAGCTGTTTGTAGAAGCTGAAGCGGTAGATAAAAGCTACCCTAGTAGTGTAGCGGTGATGGTTGAGGTACTTTTAAGTTTAGGAGGATTGGTAGACTCCAAATATTTTAAATTTGCAAACCAAACGATAGATTTTTACAGTACTCAAGTTGCTAAAACCGTTATTTGGAGTGCAAAATTTTGTAACGAGATTTTGCGTTCACTCTACCAAGATAAAATTATTACCTCATCCCCTTCCAATTTAACCAGATGTAAGATCGATTTCTTAAAATACCCTTTTGTCCTTTTGAAAGCGCAAGAGGAGAAAGAGTTCTCTTTATGCACTCCTCAAAGCTGTTTTTTTAAAAGTAAAGATTGCAAAGAGGTGTTAAGGAGAATTGATGAGTGAGGCGATTTTAGGAGGTGGATGTTTTTGGTGTTTAGAAGCGATTTTTAAAAGAGTAAAAGGTGTAGAGGAAGTGGTAAGCGGATATGCAGGTTGTAAAGTTGAAAACCCCACTTACAAACAGGTTTGCACGGGTAAAACCGGATGTGCTGAGGTGGTAAAGATAACCTTTGATCCTAACAAAATCTCTTACGAAGAGCTTTTAAACATCTTTTTCTCTATCCATGACCCAACTCAACTAAATAGACAGGGAAACGATGTAGGAACTCAGTACCGTTCAGTTATCTTTCCTTTAAACTCTTCTCAGGAGGAGATCGCAAAAAGGGTTATAGAAAAAAGCGATCTCCCAATTGTAACCACCATCGAAAAGCTAAACAGGTTCTACCCCGCAGAAGAGTATCACCAAAACTTCTACGACAAAAATCCTAACCACCCCTACTGTCAATTTATAATTGCTCCAAAATTAAGAAAGTTCCTAAAAAACTAATCCTCTTCTATCCCAAACGTTCTTTTTAGCCCCTCAATTAATTTCTTCTTCTCTGTGGGGGAGAGTCTAGCTTCTGGATGCATCAAAGTGTAAAGAAAAGGCGGCATCTCCCCTTCTAAAATCTCTTCTACAGCTTCATCAGCTTTATTTTTCTTTTGATACCCCCACATAGAAACGTTAAAATGCTCTCTTCCCTCTTTTACATCGTAAGCTATCAACCAAGAGATTGGAGCAATATAGCTATACCACGGCCATTTGGTATTATGGGAATGGCAATCACCACAAGCGCGCATAAACAGCTCTCTAGTTTCAGGAGAATCCCAGTTAGGTTCAGCTTTAACGGGAGGGTTACTTCTATCTACCGGAATAAATTGGATCAAAATAAAGATAATTCCCAAAATAAGTAGCGCTTTTTTCATCTTAGCCCCTTTAATGAAAGTTGTTATATTTAAACATTTAGGGGCTTTGAAACTTCTTAAAAATGAATAACTTATTCTTTTTAGTTTTATAATTTTAATTTATCTATTTCCACCTCAACCATCTCCCCAAGCTCCACTTTTTTAGAAGTTTTAACCAGATACAAATTTCCAAACAACGCTACCACAACCTCCCCTTCTCTTTTTTCAACTACCTTAGCGAGATATTTATGTTTAGAGTCTAATAACTCCTTTTTGGTTAAAATGGTCTTTACCTCTCCTTGCTCTAAATGTAAAATTTTATCTCCTAAAAGAAAAATCTCTCCTATATCGTGACTTACCATTAAGGTAGTTGTTTTAAACTCCTGGTGTAGCTCTTTTATTATTTTGTGAAGTTGAGTTCTCATTTTAGCATCTACAGCGGAAAAAGGTTCATCCAAAAGTAAAACTTTTGGCTGTTTCATCAACGCCCTAGCTAATGCAACCCTTTGCTGTTGCCCTCCACTCAATTGAGAAGGATAACGATCCAAATAGGAGCTTAACCCTACCAACTCTAAAAGTCTTAAAGCTAGCTTTTTATCTTTTTTGACAAAAAGGAGCTGTTGTAAAACTTTCATATTGGGAAAGAGAGCATAGTCTTGAAACAAAAACCCAATCGACCTTTTTTGAGGAGAAAGTTTTATCCACTCCTTTCCTTCAACTTTTATACTCCCTTTTGCCTCTTCCAACCCCGCTAAAACTCTTAAAAAAGTGGTTTTCCCACTTCCACTACTCCCTTTAATCGCTAAAAACTCTCCCTGCTCTATTTCAACCTTTACTCTTAAGGGAAACTCTTTAAGCTGTTTAAAAATATCTACTTCAACCACCTCTCCCTCTTTTTAATCCAATAAACTACTCCTAAAATCAAAAAACTGATTACTACCATCGCTAAGCTGTAAAGATGGGCTTTCTCATACTCCAAACTCTCTACTAACTCATAGATAGCAATACTGGCTACTTTAGTTTCATTAGGGATACTCCCTCCAACCATTAACACAACTCCAAACTCCCCTAAAGTGTGTGCAAAGGTAATAATTACGGCTGTGGCCAGTGTAGGTTTTATACTTGGAAGCACAACTTTAAAAAGGGTAAGAAGTTTTCCTTTTCCTGCAAGGTAACTAGCTTCAATTACGCTTTTAGGGAAGGTTTCAAACGCGCTCTGCAAAGGTTGGATCATAAAAGGAAGGCTATAAATTACACTTCCTAGCACTATCCCTTCAAAACTAAATACCAACTCTATCCCAAGCTTCTCTTTTAAAAACTGCCCAAGAGGAGAAGTTGGAGCAAACGCCCAAAGAAGATAAAATCCAATAACTGTAGGAGGAAGAACGATCGGAAGAGCTACCAACGCCTCTA
Organism: Campylobacterota bacterium; assembly: GCA_013153095.1. Classification (GTDB taxonomy): domain Bacteria; phylum Campylobacterota; class Campylobacteria; order Campylobacterales; family Nitratiruptoraceae; genus Nitratiruptor. The sequence goes on from JAADFB010000086.1 coordinate 8,157, forward strand.
GGAGCGGTTTTAGTTTTAGTTGTGTTTGGGAAAGCCACCACGCAAGGGGAACTCCTATAAAAAAAAGGATCAACGTTGTAACTCCAGCCAGTTTAAAAGAGAGAATAAACGGCTCAATCAACACTATATCCAAACTTTTTTAGAATCTCTTTAGCTTCTTTGGAAAAAAGGAAATTGAAAAACTCTTTAGCTTGTAAAGAAGCGTTTTTTAAAACTACCACTCCTTGCTGAATTGGAGAGTAGAGGGAGGAGTTGATTTCAAAATAGTTTAGATTCGAAGTAGTTGGGGAAAAGAGTGCAGATTTTGAGATAAAACCACCCTCCGCAACTTTAGTAGCATAGGTTAACGTTTGAGATACCGACTCTCCGTAGATAAGTCTATTTTTAACTTTCTTTAACAGATCGCTTTTTTTTAACACCTCATACGCCGCTTTTCCATAAGGGGCGGTTTTGGGATTTGGGATCGCTATTTTAGAGAGGGTTAAAAGATCATTTAAAGAAGTCGCTTTTTTACCCACAAAAACCAGTTTTCCTTTTGCGTAAACTTTGGGAGGATTTTGGGTTAGCCCTTTTTGGTAAAGGTAGGTGGGATATTTCATATCGGCTGAAAGAAAAAGCTCAAATGGCGCCCCTCTTTCGATTTGAGCGGTCAATTTTCCACTACTTGCCATTATAGTGTTAAACTTAAGATTAGGGTGAGTTTTTTTAAACTCTTGTATAAGTTTTGGGATCACAAAGGAGGTGTTGGCTGCTACGGCAACAGTGATTGAGTTTGCAAAAAGGGGTAAAGAAAAGAGTAAGGTTAAAAAAATTTTTCTCATCATCCCTCCTTTTTGAGCGTATTATATCAGGAAATAGATTCTTCTCCCCATTGTGCTATAATTCCTTAAAAAAATTTAAGGATTACTCTTGAAAGAGACTAAAGAGTTTATTTTAAAGTTAATTAGAGGAATTGACAAAAAGGATGTACCAAGAGAGTATCTACCGTTAGTAGATGATTTAATCCGCCATAAAATCGTTAAACTAAAACGAAACATCTACAAAATCAGCTCCAAGTACAGAGTTGGGATTTTAGATATTGCCAGAAACGGAAACGGTTTTTTAGAAATTTTAGGAGTAAAAGCTAAAGACCTTTTAATTGAACCCCAAGATTTAAATGGAGCGGGAAAAGGGGACTTGGTTATAGCCAAAAGGTTATTTGGAAGAGCTGGAAGACCTAAAGGGAGAGTTGTTTACATTTTGGAAAAGGCGTTTAAATTTAGTGTGGCATATTTTAAAAAAGAGGTTGGACTTTTCCTAAATGTAAAAAATGAGACTCCTGTAGGGGTAAAAGCTAGTAAAAAAAGTTTAAGAGAGCTTCCACCTAATACCGTAGTTAAAGTGGATAATGAGAGTGGAATAATTGTAGAGGTGTTAGGAGTTTTAGATGATCCTAAGGTAGATGAGAAAATATCTTTAGCTTTATATGATAAAAAGGAGGAGTTTTCCCCTCAAGCGGAGTTGGAAGCTAACGCCTATAGTGATGAGATATATCTAGAGTTATATCCTGATAGGATAGATTTAACCTCTCTTTCTTTTTGTACTATCGATCCAGTGGATGCTAAAGATCACGACGATGCGATCTATTTTGATACCTCCTCCAAAACCCTCTATGTGGCGATAGCAGATGTAAGTGAATATGTACAACCGATGGGGGCTATCGATAAGGAAGCTAAAGAGAGAGGTTTTAGTATCTATCTTCCCCATAAATCTATCCCGATGCTCCCTAGAAAATTGAGTGAAGGGATATGTTCTTTAAAAGAGAATAAAAAGCGACTTGCGTTTGTAAGTAAGATAACCTTAGATGAAGAGAATGAGGTTATAAAAGAGGAGTTGATTGAAGCGGTTATTGAAAGTAAAAGAAGATATAGCTATGAAAAGGTTGATCTTTTTTTAGAGGGGAAATTAGAGGAGATAGATGAGGTGGATGAGGAGATTTTAAAATGGCTTTTACCTTTACATAAAGTAACTAAATCTCTTAGAAAAAAGCGTTTACAACGAGGCTTTGAGTTTTTAAATCCTGAAATTAAACAGATTTTGGATGAGAATGGGGAGTTAGTAGCAACAAAAATTGAAACTGAAACCCCAAGCCACGCACTGATAGAGGATTGTATGTTATTAGCCAATAAAGCCACTGCTAAGCTGTTTGATTATGGAATTTTTAGAACTCACGAAGAGCCTTCTATGGATAAGATTGAGGAGCTTTTAGAAGAGCTTGCAAATGTAGGGATTTTTACCAAAGAGTATAACACTATTCACGAACTTTTCCTTTTTATCCAGCAAGAAGCTCAAAAGCTGGGAATAAAAGAGTATGTGGATAAACTTTTAATTAGGTCTCAAAAGCAAGCGGGGTATACTGCAGAGAATTTTGGACATTTTGGGCTAGGTTTTGAAAAATATACTCATTTTACCTCCCCTATTAGGCGATATAGCGATCTAACTTTACACCGATTACTAAAAGCACTTTTGAAAAAAGATCAAAAACAGCTGGATTTTATCTTAAGGAATATTGAGCCTCTAACTGTTAGAATTAGCGAACTTGAGAGAGAAGCGGCTAAAGTGGAGTGGGATTTTATGGATAGAAAGTTTGCTAGATGGGCAAAAAAGAGAGTAGGAGAGCGGTTTAAAGCGGTTGTTACAGAAACTCAAAACTCTCTCATTGCACAACTAGATGATGAGATTAAGGGGGCAAGACTTTTTCTAGAATATGAGGAGGTGGAGCTGTTTGAAAAGGTGATCGTGGAGATTATAGACGCCAACATCGCTACAACAAAAATCTATGCAAGGGTGATAGAGCGTGTACAAGAGCCAATTTGATAAGATAAACAAACTGTTCAAAAGCTACCTTTTTTGGGGAGATTCTTTATACTATATCCAAAAATATACCCAACAGATAGCATCAAAGCTAAATACAACTTTACAAAAGTACTATTTTGAGGAGTACGACTTTAAAACTATTCAAGAGGTATTAAAACACTCCTCTTTATTTGGTGAGATCAACTTAGTGGTTATTAGAAATGATAAACCCCTTCCAAAAAAGGAGCTTCAAACCTTAATTTCTCTAACCCAAAAATTCCCTTCCAGCTACCTTATCTATCAGCTTTTAAGCAATGAAGGGAAAAAGATAACTTCTTTGTTTAAAGAACCCATAGCAGTAGAGGTTAGATTCTTTAAACCCAATTTTTACGAAGCTAAGTCGGAACTGATTCAATATGCGCAAAAAGAGAATATACAAATAGATGAGAAAAGTGTAGAATATCTCCTTTATCTAGTTGAAAACGATCTAGAAAGGGGAATTAAGGAGTTGGAAAAACTCTCTTTTGAACCGATTACCCCCAACAGAATAAAGGAGGAGGTTTATCCTCTAAATCCTTTAAACTTGGAGGAGTTATATATTGCGATTTTAAATAAAAAACCGCTCTCTAAAATCTTAAAAAAAAGTTTTGAACAAGAACCTAACGCTCTTAGAATTCTTCTAGGTTTACAAAACTTTATCAAACAGCTTTTTCTTTTTAATACCCACCAAAAACTCCACTCCACCGTTTCAAGTCAAGCTGTATTAGGGTATCGTTTACCTCCCAGTTTAGAAAAAGAGATTTTACATCTCTCAAGCTCCATCAACAACTACTCTAAACTCTTCTTTTTGCTTCAAGAGTGTGAATATAAGTTAAAAACTACCACAGCTAACGACCCGCAGGCGTTACTTTTATCATATTTAATGAAAATACAAGCTTTAATTTGATATACTAAGCTTCGCTTTTTATCTTAGCCTTGCCGATGTAAAAATCGGATAGAGAGCCAAAAGGAGACCCTATGATTCGACACTACGAAACGCTGTTTGTACTCAAGCCTACTTTAACCCAAGAGGAGACAAAAGAGAGGGTTGAGTTTATCAAGAATGTTATCGAGAGCAATGGAGGCGAGATAGTCGCTTTAGAGGATGTTGGAATTAGAAAATTGGCCTATCCAATCCAAAAGTTTGAGCGAGGTCACTACTTCATCATCTATTTTAAAGCACCTCCACCAGCGGTAAAAGAGTTGGAAAGAATTTATAGAATTACAGAAGATATTATCAGATTTTTAACGATTAAATATGAAACCCACAAAGATATAGCTGCTTGGGAGAGAATGGTAGAACGGGCAAAAAAGTTAAATCCTGATCAAAAGCCAGCCACCCAAGAGGCTTAGGTTATGTACAATAAAGTTATAATGGTTGGTAACTTAACTAGAGATATAGATTTAAGATATACTCAAACCGGAATGGCGATCGCCAAAACCGCTATAGCTACCAACCGCCGTTTTAAAACGCAAACTGGAGAGCAAAAAGAGGAAACCTGTTTCATCGATATAACTCTCTTTGGAAGAGCTGCTGAGGTAGCCAATCAATACTTGGGAAAAGGGAGTAAAGTTTTAATCGATGGAAGATTGGTTTACGAACAGTGGACAGATGCTCAAGGAAATAAAAGAAGTAAACACTCTATCGCTGTAGAAAACCTTCAAATGTTAGGGTTTGGAAGAGAAGAAACTTTAGAACCCCCTTCAACTAAACCGCTAGAAGAATCTAAAGATTCCCCCAAAACTGAACCTAATAAACCGCTAGACGAACGCCTAGAGATCGATGACGATGAAATTCCATTCTAAGAAAGGATACAAAGTTGGCTGAAAAAAGAAGATTTAAAAAAAGAACCTGTAAATATTGTGAAAAGAAGATTACTTTTATCGATTATAAAGATATTGAACTAATTAAACACAGTCTTAGCGAACGGTATAAAATTATGCCACGAAGATTAACCGGGAATTGTAAAAAACATCAAGTTATGGTAGAAGAAGCTATAAAAAGAGCTAGACACGCAGCATTAGTTCCTTACATTGTGGATAGAAAAAGAGTTATTCCAAACCCTTTTGACGAACTTCAACCTCTCTACAAATAGGGGCTTGCCCCCTTTTTTAACCATCTTTGTGATTTTTTATATTTGGGGAAGTTCTCTCGTGGCGGAGAGAGTGGGATTCGAACCCACGAGGGGCTGTTAACCCCTACACGCGTTCCAGGCGTGCGCCTTCAACCGCTCGGCCATCTCTCCAAAGTGGCGGGGAGGGTGGGATTCGAACCCACGGTAGGCTCATCACCTACGCCGGTTTTCAAGACCGGTGCGTTAAACCAGCTCCGCCACCTCCCCAACAAGTGAGGAAAAAAAGGTGTGTGGAGGCGCCACCCGGATTCGAACCGGGGATCAGAGCTTTGCAGGCTCCTGCCTTAGCCACTTGGCTATGGCGCCAAAAAATGAAGTGGTGCCCGGGGCCGGACTTGAACCGGCACGGAGAAAACCTCCGAGGGATTTTAAGTCCCTTGCGTCTACCAATTCCGCCACCCGGG
>JAADFB010000090.1 GCA_013153095.1 Campylobacterota bacterium
ATAGGTTTATCTGCTTTTCACCAGAGCGGTTTGTAAGGATTGAAGGGGATAAAATCTTCACCTTTCCAATGAAAGGGACAATCGACGCCTCCCTTCCCAATGCAAAAGCTAAAATCCTTTCAAATCTAAAAGAGATGGCAGAGCATACGATGGTAGTTGATCTTTTGCGAAACGATCTAAATCAAATCGCCACAAACGTTAGGGTGGATAGATTTAGATATGTGGATAAGATAAAGGCGGGAGAGAAGGAGCTGTTACAAGTTAGCAGTCAAATTAGTGGAGTTTTACCCAAAAACTGGAGGGAGAATCTAGGAGAGCTGTTTTTAAAACTGCTTCCAGCTGGAAGTATCACAGGAACTCCAAAAAGGTCTACTTGTAAAATTATTAAAAGGGTGGAAGGCTATGAGAGAGGGTTTTATACGGGAGTTTTTGGAGTGTTTGATGGTAAAAATTTAGATAGTGCGGTGATGATTCGATTTATCCAAAGGGGAGAGGAGGGGTTAATTTATAAAAGTGGAGGAGGGATAACGATAGATAGCTGTGTGAAAGAGGAGTATCAAGAGCTTATCGACAAGATTTATCTACCAATTTAGCGATCTGGTATAAAAATACTTCATATACCCTTTTTAATGTAGGAACTATCCCTCCAGCATCAGGTTGTTTTATAGAAACTATGTACTCCTTTTGGTTTATTTTCACACTAGATTTTAAGATTCCACTGGAGTTATCTTTATCGTAATAGAAATCTTCAACTTCCACCTCTAAAAGACATTCTGGAATAGTAGTCGCCTCCCAGGGAAAGTTAAACGCTTCACAATGTAAAACGCTTTTTAAGTAATCTTTGATAGAGTTTTGAAAAAATTTTCTAGGGTCTTCTACTAGATACAACCCCTTTACAAAATGAAGCTTAGAATCTTTTTTATAAGCGATCTCCCCTAGAATTAGGTATTGGGGAAGCTTAACTTTAACCCCCACGCGTTTATCCAGTTTTGGGAAAAGGAGTTTAGGGGGTTGAAGTTGGGGATAAAAATAGCTTTTAGAAGCACATCCTCCTAAGAGAAAAAGAAAAATTAAAAATCTAAAAAACAAACTAATCTCCAAAAATCAAAGCGTTGGGTTTTTTATCCAGCTTCAATAAGAGTTTTTGAAGCGACAAAGCGGCGTCATCTATATCTTTGAGGGTTTGAGATACTTGCGCCCCAAATACCGAATCTTTTTTATACCCTTGGGCTAGATCGTTATAGGTTTTTAACGCCTGCTGAAGCTCTCCTAAAGTTTTATTTAACTCTTGCGGTAAAGATTTGGTCTCTTTAGAGGAGAAAAGGTTATGAAGATCGTGAGTTAAAACTGAAATCTTTTCTAAAGCTTTTCTAAGCGGGGCGCTGTTTTCTTCAAAAAGGTTTGAAAGAGCATTTAAAGAGCGCTCTATAGGAATATTTTTTAACTTAATCACCAGCTCCTCAGTAAGTTTTAAAAGTCTATTTTTTTTATAAGGAAGCGTAGGAAAGAGATAGTACTCCCCTCTTTTTTTAAGCTCTTTTCCTTCCCCTTTAAATACCAGTTCAATAATTAAGCTTTTGGTTAAAAAACTTGGTTTTTCCAGCTTCGCTTTTAACCCTTTGGCAATAGCGTTTCTTATCCCCTCTATTCCAGCTCCCTGCTTGTTAAATGCTGAAACATCTATTCTAACTAATACCTGGGAAACTATTTTGGAAGAGTTTACATCTAGATAGGATCGAATATCTTTTACCTCTCCAACCTTATACCCTTCAAACTTTACAGGAGCTTCTACACTTAAATAACCGGTTTCACTGTTGAACTCCATCAAGAAGTATTTATAATTTTCTTTAGGAAACCCAAGTTTTTTTTCAAAAGCCTCTTTTTTACTAGGATAAAGATAAAAACTATCCTCTAAGGTTAACTCCTCCCTTTTAGATAAATCTTTAGTATCAAACTCTATCCCTCCTACAACCAGCTGAGAGATGGAACCCATTTGAACTTTTAACCCCTCTGTATCCAAACTCATATCTATCCCGCGTAGGTTCCAAAACTTAGTAGTGGTGTTGATAAGTTGATCGTAAGGTTTCTTTACAAAAATATAGATTTTTACTTCTTTACTATCATTCCCCAACTCCACCTTTTTTACACTTCCTACCTTCATCTGTTTAAAATAAACGGGAGAACCTGCAACCAGTTCATAAGAGACGGGTGAATGTAAAACGAAAGTGTGTCCCTCTTCATCTTCTAGTTGTAAAGGAGGCTCTTCCAATCCTACAAACTGCCGTTTAGGCTTCCCTCCTAATTTGCTTTCTAGCTGAATATAAGAACCGCTCATTAATGCATCTAAACCTCTAACTTTATCTAATCCGATTTCAGGTTTTACGATCCAAAATTTAGCATTCTCATTTAAAAAAGGCTCCACATCCCTATTTACCCTTACATAAACGACAACCCCCTCCTTCTCTTTTTTAACTATCTCTATCTTTTCTACAACCCCCACCTTTACATCTCTAAAGCGTAAGGTGGACTGTTTTGGTTCAAGTCCTCCACTGTTTTTAAAAGAGATTGTAATTAGAGGCCCTAAGGAGGAGTAGTATTTGTAAATCAGCCATCCAGCCACAATCAAAGCTATCAGTGGAACAGCCCAAACCGCAATCCCTATCTCACTTTTTTCCTTTTTCACCTCTAAAATCTCCTTCTCACTCACACTCTTCTCCTATCAATCGAGGATCGAGAGCTTTAGCGCTTAAGATTGTAAAAAGCACCATCAAGGCAAAAGAGGTCGCTCCCACTCCCGGAATTACTGAAACAGAATTAAAATGGATAAGCCCAACCAATACCATCACCACAAACACATCTATCAACGACCAAGGTCCCATAATCTCCATTATGTGATACAATTTTACTTTTCCACTTTCACAACTTCCTTTATAAACGGCGTATAAAAGATAAAACAGAACAAAAAACTTTATGATAGGAATTAAAACTGATGCTAAAAAGATAATAATTGCTACGGGGTAATCCCCCTCTTTCCACAACTCTATAACTCCTCCAATAATAGTACTTCCTTGTGTTTGAGCAAATTTAGAGGTATTAAGAATGGGAAAGAGATTAGCGGGGATGTAAAAAAAGATCGCACTTAACAAAAAGGCTAAGGAAGTGCTAATGGCTCTTTTCTTATCGAGTCTAATATCCCCTTCACATCTTCTACACACCTCATCTTGATAATAATTTACCGCTCCACAGTGTAAACAGCGTTTATATTTCAAAATTTTTGCTCCCATAAATCCCACATCTGAGAAAGTTTAATATATCTAAAAAGATAGATTTCAATCCCCACAAAAAACGCCATCGACCAGAAAGCAACCCCAAAATCGATATATGCATACTCATAAATTTTTACCATAGCCACTAAAATGGAAATAAAAAATATATCCAACATATTCCACTCACTCAATCTCCCAGCTACAATTAAAGCTTTTTTAGCCCCCTCTTTATGGGTTCCTAAAACCACAAAGAGCGAAAAGAGAAAAAGACTTAGGATCGTAATTAAAGGAAAAACTTCCAATACCAGCAACCCAAAGAGGGAGATAAATAAAAACCCCTGCTTATAAAGAAAAAGTAGAGCTTCTAAAAGAACCATTCTACTCTTAACCCCTCCTCCAATATCTATCTCAACTATTGGAAAAAGGTTAGCTAGAGTAAAGAGGATAAGAGCTGTGAAAGTAAAAGAAAGAAGCTGATACTCTAACCCCTTATAACCTCGATACAATAACTTATTGCATCTCCAGCAACGAGCCGATTCTTTAGGGCTAGAAAGCTTGATCCTTTTATGTAAACTCCCGCAACGGGGACAAATAACCAAATTTTTCAAATCTTCCATTTTCTTTTTAATTTTATCAAAATAACTTAAAAACTATTGCGAAAAATTGTGAAATTAAAGAGTAACTCTTACATAAAGGCGTTGTGGAGCAGGATAACCTTCTATAGTTTTAGTAGGATCGTTGGGGTCTAAAAACTGTTCTAAGCTCTCTCCTAAAATCCAGTTTGTTTTACGCTGTTCAAAGGTAGTAGTAACCTTTTTTGCCAAAATTTCAAACGATCTAAATCCAGCTCTATAACACCAATGTTCTAACGCTTTGGGGGTTGGAATAAAATAGATATTTGGAATTTTTGAGTAGGTTTTAAGAGGGGTTAGGGCGATCGGTTCTTCTCCTTCAATAAAAAAGGTATCCAAAAATAGCTCTCCCCCTTTTTTTAACCCCTGTTTTAACTGTTTTAAAGTGGTAATAGGATCGCTTCGATGGTAAAGCACTCCTAAACAAAAGATCGTATCAAACTTTTTAGGGTAAAGTGGAAGATGTTCCACTCCTAACAATTCAAAAAAGAGATTGTTAGCTTGAATAAAGTGGTTGATAAGATCAAATTGGGTTTTAAACAGCGGAGAAGGATCAAATCCAACCACCTCTTTAGGATCTTGCCTTAACATCCTAAACATATAGTAGCCGTTATTGCACCCTACATCTGCAACTACTTTACCTTTCAAGTTAAAAAACGGCTCTAGGAGGTTATATTTTAAATAACTTCTCCATTCGCTATCTATAAAAAGCCCAAATAGATCAAAAGGCCCTTTCCTCCACGGTCTTAAATCGTAAGCTATCTCTTTTAAGTTTATTGGAGCTTTATCCGCCTTAACTTTTATCACATCCCCTAACTCTACTTCGCACTCGATCTTTTCTAAAGCTTTAACCTTTTGTTGAAGGGGGGAGATATGTTTCCACTCTAACCGTTTTTGATACTCCTTTTTAACCTCTTCAAATCTATTCATCCAACGCTCGCTCAATATCCCTTAAATCGCTTTTAAAATCCTCTTTAGACCAATATCCCACTACCCTTTTTATCACCTCATCTTTAAAAATCACATAGATAGTAGGTACATAGGGAGCTATAAGTTCACTAGGATAGTTATCTTTCCCTTTAACTACCATTACAGGGATAAATTTTTCATTAATGTATGTGGAAATTTCAGGATCATTTAAAGTTTTCTTTTTCATCAGATTGCACCATCTACAAGGTGGATTTTCTCTCCAGATAAAAACAAAAAGCGGTTTATTATTTTTTAAGGACTCCTCATAAGCTCTCTTAAAATCCTCTCTCCATTCCACTTTAGCAGTTAAGCTAGTAAAAACTATAAAAAGAGTTAAAAAAGCTCTTTTCACCTAAACTCCTTTCAAAAGAGATGAGGAAGTATTATAGTATAATTTTAAAAAACGAAAGGGATCAAAAATGCGATTACCGGTACTGATAATAGGCTTAGGATTAAGCTCACTTTTAGCTTTCTCAGGGATAGCAGAGATTCAAAAAATTGTACACGAAGCTTTACAAGAGGAGCAACAAACCGCCCACGCCGCTACAATGGCTTCAAAAGATAAGATGTTAGCTCATCTGATTTCTAAAGACGCCTCTTTTATAAAATTTAATGTCCGCCCAGACCATTACACTAATGAGATGCAAAACGCAATAGATCGCTTCGATGAGTCGTTGATAGAGATTGAAAAATTTGCCAAAAAAGATAGATCAAAGCGGGTTGTAGAAGAGTTGGCAACTTTAAAAAAGGCGTGGGGAGAGTATAAAAACAGGGCGCTCTCTTTTTTAAAAACCAAAAGTGATAAAGATTACGATTACTTAACCCATAATGCAGAAGTGGTAATGCGCTTAGCACATAGACTAAACCAATCGATTAAAAGTAGAGTCTATCTTCTAGCCCAACCCAATGAGGCGTTAAAGTTTACTTTGGAATTTGCTAGTAGGATGAGAATGTTGGATCAAAGAATGGTAGACAATATGCTCTTACTTTTAAACCCAAAAACTAGTTATGATAAAAAAAGGGCGCAAATAAAACTACGAGGTAGTATCATCCTTTTTAAAGATGATCTAGAAGGGCTTTTAAAAGGTGACCCTAAGCGAGAGATTTTAAAAGTTGTAAATCCACAAATGAGGGCAACTTTACTAGATATGAAAAAAGCGTTTAACGAGCTATTAAAAATCTACAAGGACAAGAAAATTAGCAGAAAAGATATTGAAAAACTTTACGAATTAGACAGAGCGTTACTAACTCAGGTGGATAAGTTTTACCGCCAAGTTAGTGATGCTATGGAACTTTAAAAAAGGAGGAAGTAGAGGCGTTTGCCTTGAAAATTTAAGATGAAAAAGATAACTTTTTTGATACTGTTAGCAACTGGAGTTTTTGGATACAAAATCGATTATGCAACAAACTTAATAGACGCTCCCGGCATTGGAGAGATTAAAGAGCATTGTACCGTATGCCATCCTAGTATTTTTATTAGAGCAAATCCTGGTGATAGAGAGTATTGGAAAAGAAAAGTTAAGGCGATGCAAGAAGCTTACGGTTTGTGGAAGCTAGAGCCTAACGTAGAAAAGAAAATTTTAGATTACTTAAGCACTCACTACAACAAAAAAAGGGTAGAGGTAGACGATGAGTAGTAGGTTCCCGATCTTTGATATAACTCAAGAGAGTTTAGATAAGCAAAAGGAGCTGGTTTTAAAAACGTTAGAGCACAATCAAAAAAAGATCGAAGAGCTTCTTTTGCAACCTACAAAAAGTTATGAAAATTTTGTAACACCTTTTCAACTAATGGAAGAAAAATTAGGGTTTTACTTTAGCCCTATTGCACATCTTAACTATGTTCAAAACACTCCCAAAACGGAGGAGATTTATAACCAATTAATTGTAAAAATAAGCAAATATCATAGCCAACTGGGTCAAGATGAGCGAATTTATAAGGTTTTAAAAGAGATTTTTCAAAAAGAGAAACTTCCCCCACAAAAGCAAAAAGTTTTAAAAGACCTTTTACAAGAGTTTGAATTAACCGGAGTTGCCCTTCCAAAAGAGAAAAAAGAAAAGTTAACCAAGATACAGGTTGAACTAAGTCAATTAACCAGCAAATTTGCCCAAAACCTTTTAAAAGCAACTGATGCGTATGAATTGGTTATTACCGATCCTAAAGAGGTGGAAGGAATGCCAAAATTTGAGCTGGAGATGGCTCAAATTGAAGGGGGATGGAAATTTACCCTAAAACAGCCTAGCTATATCGCTTATATGACCTATGGGGTGAGTAGAAAAAGAAGAGAGGAGCTTTATAAAGCGTATGTAACTCGCGCTCCAGAAAATGAGGAGCTGATTTATCAAATTTTAAAACTTCGCCATCAAAAAGCTAAACTGTTGGGTTTTGAAAACTATGCACAACTAAGTTTAGAGACAAAAATGGCTCAAGACCCTCAAACGGTGGTAGATTTTTTAAAAGAGTTAGCTAAAAAAAGTAAAAAACAGGCGTTAAAGGAGCTGGAAGAGCTTCAAAAGTTCGCTAATGAAAACGGTTTCAAAGGCAAATTGGAAGCGTTTGATATAGCCTATTGGAGTGAAAAACTAAAAAGCTTTAAGTACAATATCGACGACGAAGAGTACAAACCCTATTTTGAAAAAGAGGCTACCGTAGAGGGGCTTTTCACTTTTCTAAACAAGCTGTTTAAACTCTCCTTTAAAAAAGTGGATACCCCCGTTTGGGATGAGAGTGTTGAATGCTATGAGTTAGAGCTTCCAGATAGGTTAGTGGGAAGGTTATACTTAGATTTGGAGTCTAGAGAGGGTAAACGAAGTGGGGCGTGGATGGATGAATGGATCTCCCACCATCTAAATCAACAAGGGGAGATAGTTTACCCTATCGCTTTTATTGTAGCCAATTTTGCCCCTTCTACTAGTTCTCGTCCCTCTCTACTTCGCCACGAGGATGTAGTAACCCTTTTTCATGAAATGGGACACGCGTTACACCACCTCTTAAGCGAGGTTAAGGAGCCTTCCATTAGTGGAATTGCGGGAGTAGAATGGGATGCGGTGGAGTTCCCAAGTCAATTTTTAGAAAATTTCGCCTATGAAGAAGAGGTTTTAAGCCTTTTTGCAAAACATTATCAAACTCAAGAACCTCTACCTCAAGAGATGATTAGCCGGTTAAAAAAGGCTAAAAACTTTCAAAGCGCTATGGCAATGGTTAGGCAGTTGGAATTTGGGCTGTTTGATATGTTGGTGCATATGGAGTATCCGGTTGATGTTCAAAAGATTTTAGATCAAGTTAGAGAAGAGGTTAGCGTAATAAAACCGCCACCTTATAACCGATTTCAATGGGGATTTTCCCATATTTTTGCAGGGGGGTATAGTGCGGGATATTACAGCTACAAATGGGCAGAAGTTTTAAGCGCCGATGCTTTTTTTATGTTTGTAGATAATGGAATTTATAATGATGAGATCGCCCAAAGCTATCTCCAAGAAATTTTATGTAAAGGTGGAAGTCGACCGGCGTTAGAGAGTTTTAAAGCGTTCGCAAAAAGAGAACCCAACACTCAAGCGCTGTTAAAACTTTGCGGGATTAAGAGTTAAAGGAAAGGAGTTAAGTGCTTACCGTAGCAAAACAGCCCATACTAGATCAACAGGGTAGGACTTTTGCGTATGAGCTTTTTAACAGAAGTGGAGGTAAACACCCTTCTCAAGAGATTTTACAGTGGTTAATAAACGATATCGACATTCAAGAGCGTTTTGGAAATAAAAAACTGTTTTTAAACATCGATGAGGAAACGTTATTAAACGACACCGTATTTTTAATCTCCCCAGACCATTTTGTAATAGAGATTTTAGAAACGGTTGATCTAACTAACGATACTATCTTACAAAAACTGTGGAAATTAAAGGAGGCTGGATATAAATTAGCACTAGATGATTTTGTATGTGAAGATCAAACCTTCAAAAAATATGAACCTTACCTTCCACTTTTTGATATTATCAAATTTGATTTAAAAGGGGAGAGTAAAAACGATATTGAACGGTTAAAAAAAGAGATTTCTACTTTTAAAAAGTTTGGGTTTTCCCTTTTAGCGGAAAAGGTTGAAACGGAGGACGAGTTTACTCAGTTTAAACAGATGGGTTTTGACTATTTTCAAGGGTACTTTTTTGCTAAGCCGGTAGAGACTAAAGAACCTAACATCGATTCCACCCGATTACAGCTGTTAGAGGTGTTAGCACTTTTAGAAAGAGAAGCAGAAATAGATGAGATAGAGGAAGCGCTTAAAAGAGACCCTCAACTAACTATCGCGCTTTTAAAGTATATCAACTCCCCCTATTTTGGATTTCAGCAAGAGGTTTCTTCGGTTAGATTTGCTATAACTTTAATTGGACCTAGAAGATTAAAACATTGGATCGGTTTGATGCTTTATGCAGCTGGAGATGGCGATCCTTCTAGTAATCCCCTCTATCAGCTTGTTAAAACTAGAGCGGAACTTCTATCTGCGATCGCGATAGAGATCGGAGTTGATAAGGAGAAGGCGTTTTTAACCGGTTTACTTTCGGCTGCGGATGTGTTGTTTAAAACCTCGATGAAAGAGCTGGTAAATAAGTTGAAAATCGATGCTGAGGTAAAAGAGGCTTTGGTGAATAGAAGTAATGTGTATGGAAAGATGTTAGGGTTGGTGATAGCGTATGAATTGGATAATAAAGAGGCGATTGAAGCTTATTTAAAAGAGTTGGGTTTAACATTAGAGCAGTTTGCCAAAATAACTACCCAAGCTGCGATTTAGGAGAGAATGTGAGAGTAGTGTTTATGGGTACCCCTAACTATGCGGTAGAGATTTTAAAAGAGTTGGTTAAACATACTCAACTTTTAGCCCTCTATACCCAACCGGATAAACCGGTAGGTAGAAAACAGGTTTTAACTCCTCCTGCAACTAAAGAGTTTTTACAAAAAAATTATCCTTCCATCCCTATCCATCAAGAGTTAGAGGTCGATTCCTTAAAAAAGTATAATCCCGATTTTATAGTAGTAGCAGCCTACGGTAAGATTCTTCCTAAAGAGGTGTTAAAAATAGCTCCTTCCATCAATTTACACGCCTCTTTACTTCCTAAATATCGGGGAGCAAGCCCTATTCAGCAAGCGCTTTTAGAAGGGGAAAAGATTACAGGAGTAACCGCGATGTTAATGGATGAAGGGCTAGATACGGGAGATATTTTAGGATACCTTCCTACCCCTATAGCTCCAAAAGAGTTGGCTAAAGAGCTTTTTGAGAGGTTAGCTAAATTGGCTAGTAAATTGACTTTGGAGGTGTTAAATAATTTTTCTATAATCTCTCCTTTACCGCAGGCTAATGTGGATGCAACCTATTGCAAAAAGATAAAAAAAGAGGATTGTTTAAGCGATTTTAGTAATGCAATAAAACTTTTTAACAAATATAGGGCTTTTCATCTATGGCCGGGAGTTTGTTTAGAAAGTGGTTTAAAACTTAAAAAAGTTGATCTTTTTGCATCTGAAGGGGAGTATAGGGAAGGGATAATTTTAGAGATTTTAGAGGATGAAAGCGTTATCGTAGGATGTAAAGAGGGAGCGTTAAAGATTGAGAGAGTACAACCTCCTTCAAAGAAAGAGATGAGTGCAAAAGCTTATCTACAAGGAAGAAGGTTAAAAGTTGGAGATAGTTTTTTTTAAAGAGCTTCCTTCAACCCAAAAGCAACTAATTGAGGACTTAAAACGAAAAAAGGTAACCCCTCCTATTGCTTACTTTACAAATTTCCAAACTGCTGGAATTGGAAGCAGAGGAAATAGTTGGATAGGTCAAAAGGGAAACTTTTTCCTCTCAATTGCCCTCTTTAAAAAAGATTTACCTAGCGATCTCCCTCTTGTTTCCATAGCTCTCTATTTCACCTTTTTGTTTAAAGAGTGTTTGAAAGGCTCTAAAGTTTGGTTAAAGTGGCCTAACGATCTTTACTTAGAAGATAAAAAATGTGGAGGTGCGATCAGTAACTTAGTTGGAGAGAGTGTAGTTTATGGAGTTGGATTAAATACCCTTTTTGCTCCTAAAGGGTTTGCCAAAATAGACATCCCTATAGACGATAAAGAGCTACTGGAGTGTTTTTTAGCCTCGATCCAACAAAAACCGGCGTGGAAGCGAATTTTTAGCAAATATAAGATAGAATTCAATCAACACAACTCTTTTTACACCCACCTAGATGGCAAAAAAGTGGCGGTGAAAGATGCGAGGTTAGCTGAAGATGGCGCTTTGATACTCAATGGTGAAAGGATCTATTCATTACGATGAGAGAGGTGATCGCTATTGCTAATCAAAAAGGGGGCGTAGGAAAAACCACCACCGCAGTGAATCTTGCCGCTTCACTTGCTAAAGAGGATAGACGGGTTCTTTTAATCGATGCCGATCCTCAAGCCAACGCCACTACAAGTTTAGGTTTTAGTAGGAACGAGTACGAGTTTAATATCTTCCACGTGATGATAGGGGCTAAAAAACTCTCCCAAATAATTTTAAAAAGCGAAGTGGAAAATCTCTATCTTGCCCCTTCCAATATTGGACTTGTGGGGATTGAGAAGGAGTATTACAAAAAAGGGGAAAAAAGAGAGCTGATGTTAAAGGAGGCGTTAAAGGAGACTGAGGAAGAGTATGATTATGTAATTATCGACTCCCCTCCAACTTTAGGACCTATGACAATTAACGCCTTAAGCGCCGCCCATTCGGTCATTATTCCGATTCAGTGTGAATTTTTTGCCCTAGAAGGGTTAGCCCAACTTTTAAATACGATCCGCCTAATTAGAAAAACTATCAACCCCTCTTTAAAAATTAAAGGATTTCTTCCTACAATGTTTAGCCGTCAAAACAATCTCTCTAAACAGGTTCTAGCCGATTTAACCCACCATTTCAACGATCAACTCTTTAAAGATAAAGAAACCCAAGCTTATATTGTTATTCCTAGAAATGTCAAATTAGCCGAAAGTCCCAGTTTTGGAAAGCCGGTAATTGAGTATGATAAAAACTCTACCAGCTCTTTAGCCTATCAAACTTTAGCAAAAATTATTTTGGATAGTGCGTATGGGTAAGAAAAAAGGGGTTTTGGGAAAAGGATTAGGGAAAATTTTAGGAGAAGTGGCTAAAGCTTACGAAAGAGAGTTACCAAGTAAAGAGGAGATAATTGAGCTTGATATAGACTCCATTAGAAGCAACCCTTATCAACCTAGAAAAATGTTTGATAAAAACTCTCTTTATGAGCTTGCAGAATCGATCAAAGAACACGGCCTTTTACAGCCTGTTATTGTGATTGAAGATGTGGAAGGGTTTATGCTAATAGCCGGCGAGCGTCGCTTAAAAGCTTCTAAAATTGCAGGTTTAAAGAAAATTAAAGCGATTGTAGCCAAGATTGAAAAGAGCAAATATAGGGAGTTTGCGTTAATAGAAAATATCCAAAGAGAGGAGTTAAACCCGCTAGATTTAGCCCAAAGTTATCAGGAGTTAATCCAAGATTACGGAATTACACACGAAGAGCTAGCAAAAGTGTTAAAAAAGAGTCGTGCAAGTATCACCAATACCCTCAGACTCCTAAATCTAAGCCCATACGCTAAACAAGCCCTGTGCGATGGAAAAATCAGCGCGGGTCACGCAAAAATACTTGTAACTTTCTCACCCACCGAGCAAAAAAAGTTGATCGATGAGGTCGTTCAAAAACGGTTGAGCGTGAGAGATTTGGAGCGAATAATAAAGAGCAAAAAAGTGACGTTATCCTTAGAAAAAACTCCGCCAAAACTGAATTTAATTCCCATAAAAAAGCGTCTTCAAGAGTGTGACATCTCCTGCAATATACACCAAAATCGGATCACTATTGAGTTCTCATCTCAGGAAGAGGTTGACAGATTTTTGCAATTTTTTAGTCAGTTTTAATCTTTTTGTATACTTTACTATGATAAAATCCATTCAAACTTAAGCAAAAGGGAGAGGTATGCTAGATATTAGCTTAGTGTTATTGTTAGTTACTGCGGTGGTCTTTTTTGTGCTTCTGTTTTTGCTCAATAGTTGG
>JAADFB010000039.1 GCA_013153095.1 Campylobacterota bacterium
ATAGAATGAATCAAGAGGAGATGATTAGATTGATTAAAGATGTGGGGGAGATTCCTGCTAAACGCAATACCGCTTATGAGATTTTGGAGGTTTATGAGTGAAAAAGGTTATCTTGATGGCACTACTTTTACAAGGGGTTTTAATGGGTGCGGTGTTAAAAAAGGTTGAGGTTAATGGAGTTGAGATTCCCGTTATTTTTGAACAAGAAAAGGAGCTGCCTATTGTTTCAATGCAGGTAGTTTTCCAAAAGAGCGGTTCGATAGAGGATGGAAACCTAAGCGGTTTAGCTAAAATGAGTGCAAAGCTGTTAAATCAAGGGACTAAAAGTTTAGGGAATGTCGGCTTTGCAACAAAACTTGAAGAGAGAGCGATTAGATTTGGGGTACATAGTGGGGTAGAGACGATGGCGATGGAGATTAGTTCCTTAAAAGATCAGTTTGAAAAAGGGGTAGAGATTGTAAAAGGGGTGTTTGAAGAGCCAAATCTTACCCCTCAAACTCTTCAAAAGATAAAAGTTACAACCTTGGGCTACCTTTCTAGAAAAGAGAACGATTACGACTATATCGCAAGCATCAATTTAAAAAAGCTTCTTTTTAAAGATACTCCTTTAGAAAACCCTAGCGATGGGACGGTTGACTCTATCCAAAAAATAACTTTAGAAGATATTGAGAAATTTTTAAAAAAACATCTGGTTTTAAAAAGGGTTATTGCAGTTATTGGAGGTGATATAGAGTGGGAAGAGGCTAAAAAACTTTTAAAAAACTTCCTCTCCCCTTTACCAACAGGAGAGCTTGAACCCTTACCTTTTTACAACGCAAAAGATTATGAAAAGGAAAAGGTTATTCCTAAAGAGGAGATTGAACAAGCTTATATCTACTTTGGAAGCCCCTACTATTTAAAACTTTCTAGTGAAGAGTTATATTTGAGTCGATTGGCGATGTTTATTCTAGGAGCTGGAGGTTTTGGAAGTAGATTGATGGAAGAGATTAGAGTTAAACGGGGACTTGCCTATTCCGCTTATGGATTTGCAAGGGTTAACAAAAGCCACAGTTACTTTAGTGGATATTTACAAACAAAACTCTCAAGTGCAAATGAGGCTAAAGAGATTGTAAAAGAGGTGATTAAGGAGTTTGTGGAAAACGGGGCTACCCCAAAGGAGCTAGAGCAAGCTAAAAAGTTTATTTTAGGAAGTGAACCTTTAAGAAATGAAACCCTTTCCCAACGGTTGTCTAGAGCGTTTAGAGAGTTTTATGCGGATAAACCTTTAGGTTGGAGTAAAAAGGAGCTTGAAAAAATTGAGAAGGTGGATCTAAAAACTTTGAACGATTTTATTAAAAACCATTCGGAGATAATAAAATTAAGCTTTTCAATAGTGAAGAAATGATCGATCCCAATCTCCAAAAAGTCGGTATAAACGACCTTTTGGAGTTAGCCTTAACCACCCCTGTAAAATATTACGATTACCGCTTACACAACAAAATTTTATCCCCAAACCCTTTGCTAGAGATAGAGATAACAGGAGAGTTTAGACCTGGTGATAAGGTGTGGAGGGTTGGAGCGTTTGCTAAAAATCTCTCTCTTCCTGTTGAACTTCTATTTTTCAATGTAACCCCCTACCATTTTTACACCTTTAAGAAAGGGAGAACCCTATTTGCAGTAGGAAAGATACAACATCGAGCCGAGAAAATCCTTTTTTTACAACCTAAAACCCTCCCCCCTAATCGTGTAGGAAAAATCTATACAAAATACAAGATCGATCTAGATGAAGAGCTGTTTGAAAGCTTAAAAAGGAAGTATCTCACTTATGAAAACCTTCTTGCTCAAGGACTTCCTAAAGAGATCGCAAAATCTCTTCTTCCTATCCACTATCCCGATGAGCAGTTTTTAAAAGGGTATTTTTACTATGGAGATTTTTTTGGGAAGCACCTAGAAGCGCTCAAATTTATTGAAGCGTACCGCTATTTAAAACTTTTAAAAGCCAAAAAAAAGGAGTTTAAAGCTAGATGTCAAATCTCCAACGCTAACCCTCTCCCTTTCTATCAAGCTCTCCCTTTTAAACCCACTCCAGATCAACAAGCGGTAATCAATGAGATTATAGAGGATCTTTCCTCTTCAATAGCGACTCGCAGGGTGATTGTAGGGGATGTGGGAAGCGGGAAAAGCTTGATAATGTTTGCTATCGCCTTTTTAACCTATCCTAAACGCTCCATCCTAATGGCTCCTACTACCATTTTAGCCGATCAGCTCTTTAGTGAGGCTAAAAAACTGCTTCCCTCTTTTATAAAGATCGCCCTTATAACTTCTGATGCCAAAGAGGAGAATCTAGAGAAATTTCACTTTTTAATAGGAACTCACGCACTCTTATATCGAGAACTCCCAGAAACTTGTGTCATAATGGTAGATGAGCAGCACCGCTTTGGAACTGAGCAAAGGGATAGGTTAAAAAAGATTGTAGAAGATAGTAAAGGCGCACCCCACTTTTTCCAATTTAGCGCAACTCCAATACCCAGAACTCAGGCGATGATCCAAAGCGCTCTAGTAGACTTTAGTTTTATTAGGAACGCTCCCTTTAAAAAAGAGGTTGAAACCAAAATCATCTCAAAAGATGATATAAAATCGCTTTTAGAACATATCTCAACCCAACTTAAGAAAGGGAAACAGGTTTTAATCGTTTATCCTCTAATTGGAGAGAGCGATCGGGTGGGGTATAAATCACTAGAAGAGGCTAAAGAGTTTTGGATTTCAAGATTTGATAAGGTGTTCGTTACTCACGGAAAAGACCCAAACAAAGAGGAGGTTTTAAGAAAATTTAGAAAAGAGGGGAATATTCTTTTAACCACTACCGTAATAGAGGTTGGAATTTCTTTACCTAAACTTTCAACTATAGTGATTGTGGGAGCTGAGTATTTGGGTTTGGGAACTTTACACCAACTTAGAGGAAGAGTAGCTAGAAGCGGAGATAAGGGGTACTGTTTTCTTTATACCCACGATCCAAATAATCCTAGACTGAGAGCTTTTTGTAGGTTAAAAAGTGGATTTGAGGTAGCAAAGTTGGATTTAGAGTTTAGGCGTGCAGGCGATATTTTAAATGGGAAAGATCAAAGTGGGAGATTGTTTAAATGGCTAAATATTGCTAACGATGCAAAAATAGTAGAGCGGGCGAAAGCTCTACTTTTTCTGCCTTAATAAAGACCAAACTTGCCGTCACTTCTTTTATAAAGAACCCTAGTTTTTCCGCTCTTATCCTCAAATACTAAAAACATTTTGTTAGAATTTTTTAACAGCTCCACCGCTTCCTCTACACTAATAGGTTTATCCACATCAAAAGGGGTAGGAACAACCTCATCGGTGTAATTTAAAGCCTCTTGAATCTCTTGTTCAATCATTGGAGCCGCCATAATCTCTTCCAAACTCACATTTTTTTTATCTTTTATTCTATCGGCATATCTTCGTAACACCTTCTTAGCTCTATCTAAAGCTAAGTCGATAGCCGCGTATACATCTTTATCCCGCTGGGTAATAACCACATTCCCCTTTTTTGCTACCCTAATATCAAACTCAAACAAAAACCCCTTTTTCCCATTTCTCTCATCTGCAGAGACAGTTGCATTTATTCCGGTAATATCTAAACCCAGTTTTAAAAGAGAGTTAGCAGCTTCTTGGATATAGTCTTTAATTGGATCGCTTAATTCAAAATTTTTCCCATAAATGTGTAAATAGTCCATCTTTATCCTTTTTAGAAAGTTTTAGAAATTATACTCAAAGTTTTTGAAGAGTTCTGCGGAAAAAGCTTACCCCCTCATTAGTTCCCTCCTTGATGTAAACCTTAGTATCGATAACCATTGTTAAATTACTCTCCTTAGTAGAGATGGAGTTGTTTAAAAGATTGCACCCTGGGGGAAGATTGTTCCCAAGATAATGGATAGTGATATTAACATCGTAAAGGCTTTTAAAGCTAAGATTGATAGAGTTTAAACAGCTGGTACTAAAATCGTGTCCTTGTGCTGCAAGGATCGCATACTCAGTAGCACTTTTAGCCAAAAGTTGGGACTGTTCCGTTAGATAGGTTTTTGCGGTCTGCTCTAAGCTTTGACTACTTAAAGCGATACTTAAAGCCATAATTATCCCTAACATTAGGATAAATACGATAGCAACCAGTAAACTAAAACTATCTCTTTTCAAAAGACCACCTTTGCAGAGCAAAAAGTTGCATTATATTCTCCAATTCCTTCAGAAGCGCACAACTTCAACTCAATCGCCCTATCTTTTCTCCTAAAGTTGAATTTGGTTAGGTTATTTACCAATAAAGTTTTTTTCCCATTTAGATAAGTTTCTCCTAGCCACGGTCGGTAATCGTAATAAAGGTAAAGGTCGACTCTAGAGCCGTTTTCTTGAGGTACTAAAGCGTAAGCGCTACACGCTAGATAATAGTGTTCATACAGCTCTTTTTGAGTTAAGGCGTTGGTAAAGTTGAAAGTCTCCTCCCCCCCTGCGTAAACTAAATAGTTGGAAGCCGCCCCACTCCCACTAAAATAATCGCTAATGATATTAGTATTGGAAAAAGGGGAAGGAAAAAGAACTACACACCCGTTAAGAGTAGAATTTAAATCTCTTCCATAAAGGGTAGCCACTAAATCTACCGTTTTAGAGAGCTTGCTCCCAGGAGTTAAGAAAGATGCCTTATTGGTACTTGGAGAATCTAGATCGATAAATCCGCTATGGGAAGGGACAAAGTAACCCCCATCCCACTCCCCAATAAAAGACTCATACACATTTCCTATCCATTGTAAAATTTTGTACTGATAGGGATTGGTGAAGGAAAGGGTTTGCATATCGGTAATATCAAACTCTGAAACTAAGGTTTCCGTGTAGGGAATTCTGTGGCTTAATCTTTTGGCAATAACTTCTATCGCAACATCGCTTTTATGTGCAGAGTTATTAACATTTTTTGAAATGATATAGCTTTGATAAGCTTGAAAAAGTATATCGCTCCCCAAAGAGGCTAGAATTCCAATAATTATTAGTACAAATACTATTTCAATTAAAGTAAACCCTTTTTTCATTGAAAAACCTTAGATTTTAGTACCGGTTCCCCGTTATTGCACGCAAAACTGTAAAGGACTAAAATATTCTCTCCCTTGTTACTAATTACCGTTTTAATAAGTTTTATGTTGGTAGAAAATATAATTGACGCCTCAGGTTCGATAAAAAAGTTGACAACTTCCTGATAGTAGTTAGCGTGATCAGCGATATAAGAGATGGTGTTGGTGATATTCATCTCCAAAACAAAATCTCCGCTCTCTTTTTGGATCGTATAGGTTTTATTGTTAAAATCATCTATATCATCCTCTATCACATCATCGGCTTCCTGCTGTAAGATAGTAGAGGCCTCTTTGTTTAAATCGATCTTTCTAGTAACCGCCCCTATACGATATTCTGGATTGATAGGTTTTACTTGGGAGAGTTCACTATCTCCCGCTTGAGTAGCTAAAGCAACAGTATGTGAGGAGTTTTCATCAGCTAAAGAGTTCTCATCCCATCTATAAGTTAAGATATTTCCATTTTGATAGTAAGCGTAAAAAATAGCCTCCTTTCTCAACACCCCCTCAATTGAGGAGGAGAGTTGAGTAAAAAGGGGAGGGATAGCTAAAAGGGCAATACTAATTACCAAAATTGCAAAGATTAATTCAATCAACCCAAACGCTTTTTTCACCAGTTGATCCTATTTTCCATCTTTTTGCTAGTTTCTATTTCGCTTTGAGATTTCATCCTGCCAACACCTTGCCACTCTCCCTGTTTTACAAACATCACTCTAAATCGATTAAAAAGGGCGTTAGGATCGTATTTATTAAAAATTAACCAAGAGGAGGGATAGATAAAAAAGGTTGATTTATAGGGATACCCTTTTGAACCATCATAATCAAATCTCATTATTCTTTTTCCGTTTACATAGGGAGTTAAGGTTGCTTGAGAGAAAGGGGGATAACTTCCCACTAAAACATTATGCCCCTCTTTATCTTTGATAGAATTTATCTCTCCAAAAAGGTCGCTAATATGTTTACTGTTAACATACCATTCAATATCATCAATACTTGCTCCTCCTGCGATATGAGCGGGGTCTTTGTGGGTTGGATCGTAGATTTCAAAGAAGATATTTACATCGGCGTGATCGTTGGTAAAAGTGTTTATCCCCTCATCTCCAGCGTGCACCCTTCCGTAATAAAAGTAGTTGGTTTGATTTAAAGAGAAGGGAAGGAAGTTATTGGTAGCTCCCTCATTGGTCATCCAAGAGGTTGAGGTGTTTAAATCTTTAACCTTAACTGCTACTGGAGAGAGTGGATTATTGGTTAATCTAGGGATATTAAAGTGAATTATCGCCTCTCCATATCCCGCTTCAAACTGGAAAGGGGAGAGCCATTGACGAACTAAGTTAGTGGAACCGGTAGTTAAATTTAAAGTGGGCGCCATAGTCCAGATAGCTCTACTTTGATTATCTTCTAGATAGAAATTTAAACTAGTGTTGGTATCTATTTCCATTTCCGTATCTAAAAATAGATCAAAAGTTGAGTTTAGTTTCATCCCGTTAAAATAGGGAGCGTTTACATCTGGAAAACAGCTTTTGGTAAAGTTTCTAGTAACCAAGCCATCTTTATTTTTAGCCACAATCTTATATCTCACTCTTGCGCTCATTCTTGGAGTGCTAAAAGTGGTGCTGGCGTTGGCTACTGAATTGGAGATATAGAGCCAGTTGGAGTTGGTGCTAGTTGTATAGGAACCATCATATACTTGAATAGTGTAAGGAATAAAGATTAAAATCGACTCGGTATCGATATTGTCTTTATCCATAATTTTGGTAGCTGGCTCAATAAATCTTAATTCATCTGGAGTATCATCTCTATCTACTAAAGCAAACTCCATTCCATCTTTTTCAGAAACGTTTATCTCTTTAATTCCCGTTTCAGTGTATTTAAACTGGGTATTTAACACTCCATCAAAGAAAGTACCCCCATCGCTTGAAAGAACTCCCCCATACGGGCAGTTGGTAATTTGAGAGACATCCGTAATAGTTGGGTCTACTGCTTGCACATTGGAAAGCATTATAGAAGCCATCGATGCAGGTGGTTCAAAGGTGTAAGTTGTAATGGAGAGAGTATCTAAACTTACATTGTAATCTTTTACCCCTTGTACCCAACTCTCATCACCGGTATTGACCAACGCGTTATCTTCATCTACCGCTTTAATGATTAAAGGAAACTTCTCTCCCGCCCTTTTTAAAACGCTATCTCCAAACACTCTAAATTTTTTGGGTCTAATAGCAAAGTTATCTCTAGCACATAAAGTAGAGTTTATTCCTCCCTCTCCAAATACACATCTTAAACACTCCTCATTAGCGTGATCCTCAGCTCCGTGTGGTTCATCTCCACAGTTAGCATAATTACACTCTCTAGCACATTCACAATACCTTCCATCCTCAAGCCTTCCGGTTGGACAGGTGTTTCCGTGACGAAGGGTATAAGCTTGGGTTAGCATCCCCCAAATACAGTTATAGGTAGCATCAAAACAGGGTTTATCAGACACCACAGCCGTCCCATCTGGAGCTGAAACATAATTCACTCTAAAAGTGGCATCTTTTAGTGCTTTTGAGTAGCGGATATTGGAGACTAAAGCCTGAGAGGTTGAAGCAAAAGGAACGGTTGTTTTCCAGAGAGTAGGTTGAGCTTGACAAAGTTGAGCTTTCTCCTCTTCGCTTGCATCCTCTTCAAAATGGGGAGTTGGGATAAGCTCTAACTGAATTAAACCTTTAAAAGGTATCAAAGTCTCTTTATCGCTATCAAGTTTTAAAACTTTTACCGCAAAAGGTTTATTTACTATTTGGGTGTAGAGCGCATTTAGAGGATCGTTAGGGTCTAAAGGGTCTGTAGGGGAGTTGAATTGATCGTTTACCACATTAAAATATCCATTTGGAGGAACATAAGAGATTAAGGTGTTGTTAAAATCCATACACTTATCTAAACGGGAATGCTCAACCTGATAGGTAATATCTCCAATAGAATAGGTGTAACTAGCGTAATAGATCGGTTCATAAGTACCGCTGTTGTTGATAGTGAAATTATATTCTACCATCGCTCCTTGTTGAGGTACAAATCTTCCTCCATTTTGGGAATTGGCTTCCTCTCCTAAACGGATAGTTAAGGTTAAGTTCTCCTCATCACTAACCGCATCCACTAGATCATCCCCTACCTCATCGGTTTGAGGAGTAAAATCGTTATCGTTTACATTTTTTACCCTAGTTGAATTGGGTTGATAGGTTACATCTGTTCCAATAAATTCTCGCGTGATAACAAAGTTGGTAGCCTCCTCGTTATCATCATTTTTTATCGACAGTCTAGCTGTTAAAAGAGAACCGTTAGGGACTAGGTTGTTGTCGTGGGTTATCTCTTCTCCGTTAATATAAAGCGTTTCGGTGTAACACATTTTGGGTTTATACATCTCGGTGGCAAAAGTGATCATACTTGGAAAGTAGGTATCTCCTGAAGTTGAGAGTACTATCTCCGCGCTGGAAGCGTTATTCCCAATAATTTGGGGGTGACTATCATCTCCATCTATACCTATCTCCTTTGCGTGAATATCGATCCCGTTGTTATTTTCAATTGAAGGTTCTCTAACCACATTTTCCACTGAAGAATCAAAAAAGTTATCATCATTCCCGTTACCGTTTTCTAAAACTACCGAATTAACCTCTAATTTATCTCCAATAAGGTACTTATCCCCTTCTGCTGCAAAAAGGTACAACCAAGAATCTACCGCCCCATACTTGGGAGTAAAAAAACCGCTAGGAGTGATAGTTACGGTATCACTGCTTACTACCCCATCCACCTTTTTATAACCGTTGTAAACGACAATGTTTCTTATTTTTTCCTCTTTGTGGCTATATATTGCAACCAGTGTCCACGCTCCATAATTGCCTAAACCGTCATAAAAACTGATAGTAGCTCCCTCTCTACAAGGAACATTAGCGACTCGATACCATCCCCCAGGTGAATCTTGATCTAGAATGGAAGTAACCTCACTAAACGCCTCATAAGTGTACCCAGATAACTCCCCATACCAGGTATAGGAGGGAAGTGTAGCAACCTCTTGAGGAGCTACCTCAAAATACTCATCACTGGAAGGTTTTTTCAGTAAAACCGGCAAAGATGCAGTATAAACATCATCCACATACCCTTGCCAAAAAAGACCTGCCCATTCCAATTTAGCGCCTATTGGTACTTCTAGTAAAGATTCAGAAGAGTTTGGAGTGGAATCGTTACTATCTACATCCACAAATTTCAAGTCTATTCCCGCATTAGTAGCAGTAGAGCCTCCAGTTAAGATACACTCCCCGTTTTGATCCTTTTCACATAGCATAGTGTTACCGGCAATCTTTATGTTGCCCCTTAAGATTCTACTTTCTGGGGGGTTGACTATCTCGAACTCTTTTTCTCCGCTAATAACGCTTTGAGTTTGGGAATCTTCTGAAGTAGCTGAAATTGAGAGGAAATCAAAAAATATTAAAGCGTACGCATTCAAAAAAAAGATAAGAAGTAGAAAAACTGCTTTTTTCATAACTTTTTCTCCCCAAATTTTTCACCATTATCGGCTCAAGAGGAGAAAAAGAGAGGAGCTATTTCCACCTATTGTGCATCCAAAACCACTGGGTAGGATACTCCCTTACCACCTCTTCTAAAATGTCGTTGAGCTTTTGAGTAAAAGTTACCTCATCACAACCATCACAGTTAAACTTTTTCTGGATCAACCTAAAACCTCTTCCCTCTCTGGCCAAAAAGATGGGAACAATTTCTACATCGAACCTTTTAGCAAGCATCGCCACCGTGGGGATAGTTTTACACTCTCGGTTAAAAAAAGTGGTTTTTATGCCTGCTTTTCCCGCTTTTTGATCGATTAAGAGTCCGACATTTTTACCCTCTTTTAACATTTTTACTATCTCTTTTATCGCCCCCTCTTTATAAATTTGCTCATTGCCGTACATCTTTCTAAAGGGGTAAACCAGTTTTGAGTCGATAAGTTTGTTATTTCCTTCTCTTGCAACTACCGCCATCTTATGACCTTTAAGCGCTAAATAGTGTGCTAACGCTTCCCAATTTCCAAAATGGGCGGTGATGAAGATTTTTGGTTTGTTGGTAGAAAAGGTTGGTTCTCCCATAATTTTTGCAAAACTAAACCGCTTTTGATAAAGCATCACAATTTCAGCTGAAGTTTTTCCCATCTCCAGATAAACCTCTTTAGCTAAGGAGGGATCAAAGCCCGCTCTTTTTAAATTCTCTTGGGTTAACTTTCTGCGTTTAGAATCTCCCCAATAAAGTAAAAGCGCGAGTCGCTCAAAGTTTTTATAAAGCTTTCTAGCGGGTAATCTTCTTCCAGCTTTTAAAAGCGACTTTAGGGCTAAATATTCTAACTGCTCTTTCATCAAAAACTCTCATCCACAATTTTACAGATTAGATGTCCTATTAAAATATGCATCTCTTGAATTCTAGGAGTTTGGGAGTGGGGTACAACTAAAGCTACATCGCATAAATCTTTTATTCTACCCCCATCCTTTCCAAGTAACCCTATCACTTTACACCCTTTAAGTCGCGCCATTTCGCAAGCTTTTAAGATATTTTCACTTTCTCCACTAGTTGAAATAGCAATTAAAACATCTCCCTCCTCTCCTAACGCTTCCACCTGTCTAGAAAACACCTCTTTAAAAGAGTAATCGTTAGAGATAGCGGTTAAAATGGAGGTATCGGTAGTTAAAGCGATAGCTTTTAACCCTCTCCTTTCTTTTTGAAATCTACCAACTAGCTCCGCTGCGATATGTTGAGCGTCCGCACTACTTCCACCATTTCCACATAACATTATCTTTTTACCAGCTCTTAAACTCTCAACGCAAACCGTTCCAGCTGTATAGATATAAAATTTCAACTCTTCTACAACTTTATTAAACGCCTTTTGATGCTCATATAACTCTTTTTCAATCAGTTCTAACACCCTTTTATCCTTTCTATGATTGAGGTGGTACTTTTGCCCTTTACAAATTCAATCAAATAGGTCTCTTTCACCAAATCGCTCCCTACAACTTCTTTCCCCTCATAATCTTTTCCTTTAACCAAAATATCCGGTTTTAACTCTTTAATAAGGTTATATGGAGTATCCTCCTCAAAAATCGTTACATAATCTACCGCTTTTAAATTGCCAACTAGATAGGCTCTGTCGTATTGGGGATTGATAGGGCGCTCTTTACCTTTTAATCTTTTTACACTCTCATCGCTGTTTACTCCCACAATTAAAATATCACCTAACTCTTTAGCTTTCTGTAAATATTTTATATGTCCTAGATGTAAAATATCAAAACAGCCGTTGGTAAAAACTACCCTTTTTCCCTCTTTTTTAGCTTTTGAAACGATTCTTTTTAGCTCTTTTACGCTTTTTATAGGCTCTTGCTCTTTAAAATACTTTTCGATCTCTTCTAAGGTAGCAACAGCTGTTCCAACTTTTCCTACTACTACTCCTGCAGCGGTATTAGCAAACTTTACAGCTTCAATTAAATCTTTTCCACTAGCAACTCCATATCCTAACGCTGCCAAAACCGTGTCCCCAGCTCCGGTTACATCAAACACCTCTTTAGCCACTGTTGGGATAAAAGTTACCTCATCCTCTTCAAAAACCGCCATCCCCTCCTCTGAGAGGGTAATTATTAGAGTTTGAAGATTTAATTCTTCTTTTAACTTCTTTCCAGCTTTAATTAAACTTTCTCTATCTTTTATCTCTATTTGAGTGGCTAAACTTGCCTCTTTTTTGTTGGGTTTTAGTAAAGTTGCGCCTTTAAATTTAAAAAAATCTCGTTTAGGGTCTACAAATACCTTAATAGGAGAAGTTTTAATAATTTCCTGGGAAACTTTTGGAGTTAGAACCCCTTTATCGTAATCGGAAAGTAAAACCAGATCATATTCTCCAACAACCTCTTTAAATCTTTCAATAAACTCCTCTTCAAACTCTATCCTTTTTTTCTCCTCTTTATCAATTCTAATAATTTGTTGGTGGGAAGCGATAATTCTACTCTTTTTGGTAGTTGGGCGGTTGGAGGTAAATAGATAGCTGTTTATCCCTTTTAATTTCTTTTTTATCCACTCTCCCGCTTCATCATCTCCTACTACACTTAAAAAACCCACCTCTGCATCAAAAGCTAAAAGATTTCTAACCACATTTCCAGCCCCGCCTAAAACCTTTTCCTCTTTCTCAACCTCTACAACCTGAACGGGAGCTTCGGGGCTAATTCTTTCACACTTTCCAAAGATGTAATTATCCACCATCACATCCCCAACCACCAAAATTTTTGGCTTTCTCAAAACTCCTCCTCAAAAATCTTTTTAATGTAGGGAAGAGTGGCTTTAATCCCTTCCTCTAAAGAGTATTTGGGTTGATAACCTAACTCTTTAATTGTGGAGGAAATATCTGCTTGAGTGAAATATTGATACTGTTTGGTATAGGGGTTTGGGATATATTCGTAGACAGGAGAGAGATTTAGCTCTTGACATAAAATATCTACAATTTCTTTAAAACTTCTAGCTTTTCCTGTTCCAACGTTATAAACTCCACTTTTTTTAGCTTTGCACGCTAGAAGGTTGGCTTGAATCACATCTTGCACATAGATAAAATCGCGTTTAATCTTTTCACTTCCTTCAAACAGTTTTGGGTTTTCCCCCCTTAAGAGTTGTAAACCAAACTGAAGGATCATCGACGCAGTTTTACCTTTAAAAAACTCCCTCTCCCCGTATACATTAAAGTAACGCAATCCAACCGCTACAACCTCATCTTGGGCAAGGGCTAAATTAT
>JAADFB010000027.1 GCA_013153095.1 Campylobacterota bacterium
ATAAACTGCATGCTAGGGGTCCAATGGGGATAAACGATTTAACAACCTACAAATATAAAATTTATGGAAACGGGCAAATAAGAGAGTAGATGATGGGAAGAAATATAACCTTAGCGATGGGAAATGGAGGGGAAGAAAACTATCTTCTTCTTCAAAAAATTTTTAAACATCTAAAAAATGAGTATTTAGAGAAAGCGGAAGATGGAACTCCTTTACCTCCTTTAACAACTCCAATCTTTACCACCGATTCTTTTACGATAAGTCCTCTCTTTTTTAAGGGAGGGGATATAGGGAAACTGGCAGTAGCAGGAGCCACCAACGATTTAGCGATGATGGGAGCTGAGCCAAAATTTTTAAGCCTCTCTTTTTTAATTGAAGAGGGGTTTGGGTTAAGAGATTTTGAGAAGGTGTTAAAAAGTATAAAGAAAGAGTGTGAAATTAATGGAGCTAAGGTAGTAACAGGGGATACAAAAGTTTTACCTCAAGGAAGTTGCGATAAACTTTTTATCAACGTCTCCGCAGTTGGAGAACGGGTTAAAAACTACTCTCAGGAAAATATTCAAGAGGGTGATTTAATTTTGGTTAGTGGAGATATAGGTAGACACGGAAGTGCTATTTTTATTGCACGGGAAGGGATAGAGTTAGAGAGTGAGTTAGAAAGTGATTGTAAGTCGCTTTTTCCCATAGTCAAAGAGTTATTTGAAATTGAGGGAGTAAAAGCGTTAAGGGATGCTACCCGAGGGGGAGTTAGCGCGGTTTTAAATGAGTGGGCGAAGGAGAGAGAGGTTTGTATTGAGCTAGAAGAGAGTAAAATTCCTATCAGTGATGAGGTTAGAGGGGTATGTGAAATTTTGGGGTTTGAACCACTAATTCTAGCCAATGAAGGTACTTTTTTAGCGGCTGTTTCCCCTGAATCTGCTCCAAGAGTGCTAGAAGTTTTACAAAAATTTAACCCTAATGCGCAAATTATAGGAGAAGTAACTAAAAGCTATCCTAGAAGGGTGGTTTTAATTAGTGAATGGGGTACTCGAAGGTTTTTAGATATGCCTACAGGAGAAATCTTACCTAGAATTTGTTAGAAATTTGCCCAAAAAAAGAGTTTTTATTGTGGCTTTAGGTTGGAAGGTGTATAATCTTTATACAACAATAAAAACTTTGTAAAGGTTTGGGTATGGTAAGACGTGTAGTTTTGAGTTTAGTACTAGCGAATGCTCTCCTTTTTGGAGAAAATTTAGTCAAAAATGGAAGCTTTGAAGCGTTTAACAAAGATGAGGTTTATAAGTGGTCTTATGTAGAGTTTGATGAATGGGAAGGTGATGGAGAAGTTTGGTCAAATCGGTTTGGAAAAATAGCAAGAGATGGTTTTTATAAAGCAGAGTTGGATGTAAGAGGTGGAACTGTAGATTCCCTTTCTCAAACGATTCAAACTGAAGAGGGAAAAGAGTACCTTTTTAGTATAGACGCTTACGCTAGAAAAGATGGAACGAGCGATTTTGAGGTGTTATTGGATGGAGAGGTTATTTTAAAAGTTTCTCCTACTACTACTGGATGGAATAAATACGGTGTAAATTTTAAAGGTAAAGGTGGAGAACAAGTTTTAACTATTAGAGAAGTTGCAGATCAAGATGATGGTTCAGGTGCATTAATTGATAATGTAGTAGTTCAAAGCGATATAGTAGATTTGTCGGTGTTAAAAGATCAAGAGTTGGCTAAGTCTGAGATTTTCGATCCTTGGGGATTGGATCAGATTTTGGATATTTTAGATTACGATCGAACTCTAGCTTTTAAAGCTTCCGCTGAAGAGATCCAAAAAGCTAAAGATGCGGCTAAACGGATGAATGAACTAATAAGAGAAGCGATCAAAAACGAAGGGTTAGCCAACGATGGGGTTTTTACAGCCGCAGATGCGATGGAAATCAATATCTACTTAACTCAAAACTACTCGGGTGAGTGGAAAAGTTTACGAGAAGATTATGCGGTAATTGAGAAATCGGGAGAAACTAGAGCGTTAGGACACTCCGCTTTAGATCACGTTTGGGGATATATCTACAATCTAGGTAACCCAAAATATAGCGATAGCAGAACCGCTAAAGTTACAGGAGAAAAAAGTAAGTCGTTTGAGTATGTAAGCTACCTTTTAAATTGGGTTGTAGACAAAGAGGGAGTTAAAAACCCAAATTACCAAGAGGTTAAAGGCACAACCGGTACCAGTATGGATAAGATTGTAGAGGTTATCTTAAAAGATAGAGGGTTAAATGAAGAGAACCCAATGAGTACTTTAAGAGAAGGTGCTAGATACGCTGATGAGATGAACAAGTTGATAATTGAAGGGATTAAAGCTACTGGAATAGCAAACGATGGACATTTCACTCCCGCCGATATTAGAACTTTAAACCGCTACCTTGTAGAAAATTATAAGCAAGAGTGGGCAGAACTTCACGGAGATGATGAAGATAATGAAGAAACTGGCTATCATGTGATCCAAAACGATGGGGCTACAACTAGAATGTATGGACACAATGTTATCAACACTATTGCAGATGGAATCTACCATTTAGGTTATCCAACAGATCACAAATACCATCTAGTAAATGAGGATGGAAATAGGAATCAAAGCTTTGAAGATGTAGCATGGTGGCTAGAAATCTCTTTAGCTAACGATATTAAAGCTGGAAAACTCTCAAATCCAGATGTAAAAGAGGTTCAAGGAACAACCGGGACAGCATTGGATAAGATAATCGATGTAATTTACACAGACGAAGGGCTTTTAAGAAAAGTATCCTTAGATGATATTAGAGAAGCGGCTCGCTGTGCTAATAGAATGAATGAGCTTATAGTTGAAGCTATTAAAGAGCTAGGAGTAGCTCAAGATAACTATATTTCTACCGATGAGGTTAAAGAGATTAACGCCTATTTAGTAGAGAACTACCAAGCTGAATGGGCACAGCTTCACGGAGATGATGAAGATGATGAAGAGACCGGTTTCCATAGAATCCAAAACGATGGAGCGGTTCAAGATATCGAGGGAAGCAATCTAATCAACACCGTAGCAGATGGAATCTACCATTTAGGTTATCCAAGTGATCATACCTACCATCTGGTAAATGAAGATGGTAATAGAAATGTTAGATTTTACAGTGTAGGTTATTGGCTTACCAAATATCTAAAAGAGGATATGGATAAACTCAAATAATGACAGAAAAGATTAGCAAGTATGTTGCCTTAGTGATAGTGGGGATAGCGGTCTTTTTTGGAATGTTGGAACTTCAAAAACAAAGACCTCTAGAGTTTAAAAAAGCCAAAGAGGTGAATACCACCTTGATGGCTCCCCACGAAGCTAAAATCAGACGGTTTACTCCTGTGATGGGAGATGTAAAAGATAACGATCCGTTAAAAATGAAAGGTTATCTACAGCTTGAAGTAAATGAGGAGATTGAGCCTAAAGCGATCCAATATAACGATCTACTTTATCCTCTTAGAGAAGTTTCCAAAGGAGTCTATCAAACTCCCCTCTTACTTTTAACAACTCCCAAACAGACTTTAACGGTAAATCTAATCCATAAACCCCATAAAAAACTCTACTTTATCCCTAAAAAAGCAACTATCCAATTAAAAGAAAAGATTTATATCTTAACCCCTAAAGGTGTAAAAAAGTTAAATCCTCTTAGAACGCTTTCAAGCGGATATTTGGTAGATACTCAGTTTGAATACTCTCTAAATCCTTCTATTGAGCAGATCCAAAAAGAGTTAAAGTAAGCCCCCAAAAGGGGAAAGAAGAGTTAGCTTTTATTTACAAGTCGTTGATAATGTTTACACCCTTCCTGTTCTCCCAAATCACACGCTTTTCTAAAAAGGAAAGTAGCTTTTTTAGTATCTTTTGGAACTCCCATCCCATTAGCGTACATAACTCCTAGGTTTAAACACCCTTTAGCGCTGTTAGAATTACAAGCTTTTGTTAGATACTCGATCGCTTTTTTGTGATCTTTAGTAACACCTTGTCCTTTAGCATAGAGTAATCCTAAAATTGTACAGCTATCCCCTTTACCGTTGTTACACTCATTTTCACATACAGAAGTAGCTTCCTGATAGTTTTTAGATTTTATCAACGCTTCACAAGAGGGAGTATTTTTATTTTCACTCTTATTTCCACATCCTACGAAAAAAAGTAGACTCAACGCTAAAATTACTGAAGAACTTCTCTTCATCCTCACTCCTTTTGAAAAATTTATCCCTAATTCTAATTTGGTTTGGTTAATGAGTTGTTTGTAGGTTTTGAATCGATCTCTTCTATTCTTTCTTCTTTCTTTTCCTCCACTTTTTCTAGCTTCTCTTTCCACTTTAAAGCTAACTCCTCCTCTTTTTGAGGCTCCTCTTTCCCTTCCAAAATCTCCTTTAATCTCTCTTCAATCTCTTTCTTTTTTCTCTCCTCTTCTTGGGCTTTTCTTCTTTCCTCTTCTAATCTTTTTTCCTCCTCTTTTCTTTTCTCTTCTAAAGCTTTTCTTTCTCTTTCTAACTCCTCTTTGAGTTTCTCTTTTAAACTTTCAAGTTCCATCTTTTTT
Source organism: Campylobacterota bacterium (assembly GCA_013153095.1). GTDB lineage: Bacteria > Campylobacterota > Campylobacteria > Campylobacterales > Nitratiruptoraceae > Nitratiruptor. The sequence goes on from JAADFB010000027.1 coordinate 4,560, forward strand.
ATTTCTAAATTGTTTCTTCTACTAATTGCTTCTTCTTGGATTCTAAAGCTGGTTTGAATTTTTTGTCGCTCTCTCTCTTCATCACACTTTAATGCCCTCTCTTCGCTAATCTTTTGCATCTCAGCATCATATCCCCCTCTTGGAGTTAAAAGCTTAGTGATAATAGGAAGCATCTCAATTAAAAAGATAAAAGACATCAAAAGGTAGTGGAACTTTCTAAAGTTCTCATTTTGTTCAAAAAGTCGTTCTTTTGCTTCTAATGCTTTAGTGTAAGAAGAGAACCCTTTAGCGGAAATGTTTAGATCGATTTTAAAATCTTCCTTATCCAAATCTACAGTATTTAGGGTAGTTGTAGAGGAGTAAACGGAGTGGAGTTTTTGGGTTAATTCTCTAATTTGATCTTCTATTTGAGCTATTTTAGGTTTATTAAGCTCATATTGGCTTTTTTGCTCTTTTTCCAGCTCTTCACATTCTACCCTTTTCTCATCCCTTTTTCTTTTAAAGGTAAGTTTGTTATTATGGGCATCCCTCCAGTTAGGACCTCGTCCAGTTTTAGCTTCTTCCGCCTCAATTCCTCGATAATAGTTATACTTTTCATCCAACTCTTGATATTCACTCCAACAGGTTTCAATATCCTCTTTAAGCGGATATTTAAGTTGTTGAAGCTGCTCTTTTAAGGTAGCGATCTTTTTATTTAATTCCTCCTCTCTCTTCTTCTTCTCACTCTCCCTTAATTCCATATTTTTAACTATCATCTCATTAGTTTTACTAAGTTTTTCTTGAATCTTTTTAATATCTTCTAACGCTTGAGTTCTTTTATCTAGTTCCATTTGATGGGCGATCTCTTCGCTAAAATAGATAACTTCAAACGGGTCTAAAATAACTTTTGCTATCAAAAATGCTAAAAGAACTCTAGGGATTGCAGGGAGCACTTCCCGTTTTAAAAACTGCCATTTTGGATCATCTTTTGGGTTTACGGGAGAGTGGCTATACTTTTGCATAGTAACGACAATAGTCCTATCCATACTCATAATTATCAATCCCCACATAATCCCTAGTAAAATCGCCAACGGATTAAACTCTCCCTTTAAAGCGTTCTCATAACCAACTAAGGCGATGTTTATAGCAATCGTTCCGGTAAGCATCGCCATAATCATCGTTACAAAAACGGCTAATCCTATTTGAAAATATCTTTCTTGATCGTTTTTATGTTTTAAAAGAATATCCTTTCTAACCCCCGCAAACCACCAAAAAAAGCTATAAATCTTCTCTTTCATCCACCATCCTTACCCACACTTTTTAAAGGTTTATTATTATATTCAATTTGTGAAGCAAAAAAGTGAAGTAGCTAAAAAATGGGAGTTAATAAGAAGTTTTAGCTAAGCAGTTTTTTAACTTTTGGGATCAATCTCTCTTGCATCTCTTTTAAGGTTTTCTCAAACTGTTCATAATCTCCATTAGCTGGGTCTGTAAAAGGGATATGGATTTTTGGAATATCTTGTTTAAAGTAAGTTGCACACTCCTCTTTAGCGTTATCACATACGGTAACAACTAAATCAAACTCTCCTTCTACCTCATCAACTCCTTTAGAATAAAACTCATCTTTCCAAAGGTTATAGTTTTGAAGCAATCTTTTAGCTAGAGGATGTACTTTTTTAGTGGGTTTACTTCCTGCACTTTGGGCTAAAAACCCCTCTTTTAGAAGAAGGGCTTGTGCTATGATGGAGCGACAACTATTCCCCGTACATAACACCAAAACCTTTTTTTTCATAGAAATCCTAGTTCTGCTAAAATCGGTTCAATCTTGGCGCTAATTTCTAAAAGTTTTTGTTTTACCATACTCCAAAAATATCTATCCGCTTGATCTTCAATATACCACTCCTCGATCAATTTGATCGCTTGAGATTTTTCCTCTTCGGTAAGATGGGGGTTGTTTTTAATAGCATCTTTTAAGCGTTCAAGCTTCTCTTTGCGTTTATTATGGTGAGGCATTTTAGTTCCTTTTTTGTTCTCATTATAGCACAGATACAGCTGTTTTTGGTAAAATGGCAAAAATTTTAGTTAGGAGCTGGTATGAAAGTTGCAATTAATGGCTTAGGGCGAATCGGAAAGATGGTTTTATGGCATTATGTTACTCAAAAACCAAAAAATTTAGAGATAACTATCGCAAACGGGGGAAGTGGAACACCTCAAGATTTGGCTTATATGATGAAATTTGATTCCGTTCACGGAAGATTCCCGGTAGAAGTTAATTATACCGATAGCTCTTTGATCTTAGGAGATATGGAGTTGAAGATTATTGATGAAAGGGACCCCTTAAAACTACCGTGGAAAGAGAAAGGGATAGATATAGTTTTAGAGTGTACCGGAAAGTTTACTAAAAAAGAGGAAGCGAAAAAACATCTAGAGGCTGGAGCGAAAAAGGTTTTAATCTCAGCACCGGGTAAGGGAGTAGATTTAACCGTAGTTTTGGGAGTAAATGAGAAGATGTACGATCCTTCTAAACATCATATCCTCTCTAACGCTAGCTGTACCACCAACTCTTTAGCCCCTGCTATTAAAGTTTTAAACGAGAAGTTTAAAATAGAGATGGCTACAGTTACTACTGTTCACGCTTATACCTCCAGTCAGGTTACAATTGATAGAAAAAAACCGGGAAAACATCGAAGAGGAAGGGCAGCCGCAGTAAATATTATTCCTACTACTACCGGAGCTGGAACGGCTACCACCCAAGTTATTCCTGAGCTGGAAGGAAAAATTGATGCGATGGCTTTTAGAGTACCGGTTCCCGATGGTGCAGTTACGGAGATAGTAGCTCTTTTAAAAGAAAAAGTAACCCCTGAAGAAGTTAATAAAGCGTTTGAGGAGTATCAACAGGGAGAGTTAAAAGGGATTTTGGAGATAACTTACGATGAGGTTGTCTCTACAGATATTTTAGGCAATACCCACTCTTCTATTATTGATGGGCTTTCAACTAGGGTAGTGGGTGATAGAATGGTAAAAGTGTTGGCGTGGTATGACAATGAGTTCGGTTATGCAAAAAGATTGTTAGAGTTAGCGGAATATGTGGCAAGCAAGGAGCAAAGATGAAACTTATCCTTTTGCGACACGGGCAAAGTGTTTGGAACGCAAAAAACCTTTTTACCGGATGGATCGATGTAGAGCTTAGTCCAAAAGGTAAAGAGGAGGCTAAAAAAGCGGGGGAGTTGTTAAAAGAGGCTAACATCCATCCCCAACTTTGCTTTACCTCCTATTTAAAGCGGGCGATCCATACCGCCCAAATAGCCCTAAATACTCTTGGTTGGGAACATATAGATGTAATTAGAAGTTGGAGATTAAATGAGCGCCATTATGGAGATTGGCAAGGGAAAAACAAAGATGAGATCAAAGCTCAATACGGGGAGGAGCTGTTTATGGCAGTCAGAAGAGGTTATGATACCCCTCCCCCTCCCATTGAGGAGAGCGAACCCGATTTTGAAGAGCGCTATCCTTTAGATCCCAAATATGAAAATCTCCCCTACCGTCCAAAAAGTGAGTCGTTAAAAGATACAAGAGAAAGGGTAGTAGCCTATTTTTTTAGTAAGATTATGCCCGCTTTATTGGAAAAGGAGACCATCTTAGTAGCAGCTCACGGAAATTCTATTAGAGCGTTGATTATGTTTTTGGAGAAAATAGAACCTCAAAAAGTACACACTATTGAGATTCCTACAGGGGTACCAATTATCTACCAATTAACTCAAGAACTTATCATTAAAGATAAGAAACTCTTAAGCTAGGGGCTTTGCTCCCCGTTATCCAAAATTATGTTATAATTATAAAAAAAGATTAAGGATAGCGATTGGAGTACAAAGCTTATAATATTAAAACTTTTAAAAAAATTCCTCAGGTTGAAAAGTTTCTAAGTAAAAAAGATATTGCAGATATAGAGTTAGCAGGGCTGGTTTTTCCATTTAAAGTAAACAATTATGTGGTAGATCACTTAATCGATTGGAAGCATTACAAAGATGATCCAATCTTTAGACTGGTCTTTCCTCATAAGAAGATGTTAAAGCGAAAACATTATAAACTCCTTAAAGAGTCTTTAGAGGATAAAGAGAAACTAAAAAAAGCGATCTATCAAATAAGAATGGAATTAAACCCCCACCCTGCAGATCAAAAAAGCAATATTCCTGAAATTAACGGAAAGAGATTAGAAGGTAGTCAACATAAGTACAAAGAAACGATCCTTTTTTTTCCAAAACAGGGACAAACCTGTCACGCTTACTGCTCTTTTTGTTTTAGATGGCCTCAGTTTACCGGAATAAGTGAATTAAAATTTGCTATGAAAGAGGTTGATCTTTTAATTGAATATATCAAAGCACATCCAACTATTACCGATCTAATTTTTACTGGGGGTGACCCGTTAATTATGAGTACAAAGCTGATAAAAAGCTATGTAGAGCCGATTTTAGAAGCAAAAATCCCCCATCTCCAAAATATCCGTTTTGGAACAAAAACTTTAACCTTTTGGCCTTATAGATTCACAAAAGATCACGACGCAAAAGAGCTATTGGAATTGTTTAAAAAGATTGTAGATTACGGCTATCATTTAGCGTTTATGGCACATTTTAACCATCCTAGAGAGTTTAAAACATCTCAAGCCCAAGAGGCGATTGCAAGAATTCAAGAGACTGGAGCAATTATCAGAACCCAAGCCCCTCTACTTCGTCACATAAATGACTCTGCGGAAGTTTGGGCTAGTATGTGGAAAGATCAGGTAAAACTTGGGATGGTTCCTTACTATATGTTTGTAGCAAGAGATACCGGTGCGCAACACTACTTTGGAGTTCCTTTAGTTAGGGCGTGGGAGATTTATAGAGATGCTATTAGCCAAGTTAGTGGTTTGGCTAGGACGGTAAGAGGGCCTAGTATGAGTGCTAGTCCGGGAAAAATAGCCATTAGTGGAGTAACTGAGGTTAGTGGGAAAAAAGTATTTGTTTTAACTATGCTTCAAGCTAAAAACCCCTCTTTAGTGGATGTTCCCTTCTTTGCTAGATTCAATAAAAAAGCTCAATGGATTAGCGATTTAAAACCCGCTTTTGGTAAGAAGTTTATCTTTGAAGAGTAGTTATTCCCCCAGCGGGGGAGGGGAGTTACTTGTACCCTCCTAGATGTAAAACTTCCCCATCAAAGCTATAATCTACTACATTTTGAATAAATTTCCACTCAAATTTACCTTCAGGAGTTAAACCTTCCAGTTTTGCGAGATATTTTTGACTACGGGTAAGATAGAACCAATCAAAAGGACCATCTCCATAATGGAAAAAATATCCATCTGGCTCTAGAGGTTTTCCTTCTAAGGTTTTTAGATAGGAGGGTGCGTTCTCTTTAACCCCTTCAATAATGATTATAGGTGAAGTTGGATCTGACTTATTTATCTTAACTGCAGTGATTTTAGAAGTTAAAATCTCCCATTTAAACTTTTTGGTAGAAGGGTCTATTCCTTCAAGTTTTGCTATAAAACCGCTAGGAGTGATATAAAGCCAATCAAAAGCTCCACTTCCGTAATGGTAAAAGTATCCCATCAATTTAAAATCTTTATAAAGAAGGTCTGGGGGTGGAAAAATACCTCCTGGAACATCTTCTAGGTAGCTTTTGTCCTTAAAGATATGAAGTTGGGCTCCTTGATGTACAGAAGAGGGTTTTGCTAAAACATAGATATATCTAAAATCTCTTAGATCGACTCGAACTTTATCAAATCTCTCTCCTAGTATGGGTTGAATAGCGTCTTCAGGATAGAAGTTTAAAGATGGAAGATTGTTAATGGTGCTGTATTTAGCTTTAAAAACTTTTAACGCTCCCCCACTTACAACAAAAAGTTTTAAATTGGGACCTATATCAAAACTACTAAGATTTTCTATTTTTAATCTATCTTGTAGCGGTGTCAATTTTTCAGCATCCACCACCTCAGGATCGAATTCAATAGGATCAATTTGGATGAGTTGAGGATCGATAGTAAGCCCCGAAACAGTTCCTCTAACGGTAGATTCGAAAGTTAAATCTGGCTTGGTGATGATGGGAGTTAAATCTCTACTTGTTTGGATATAGTTAAAAAATTGGATTCCGCTTTCCTCTTCTTCATCGTTTTGATACCCGATCGCAAAAGAGAAAACCTCATCTCTTCTTAAAGCTCCTATATCTACCACATTTATTTGAGAAGAGTCTTCTACTACTCCTATAGGTGAAGAGGGAAGTTTGATCTCTTTAACCCTATCAAAATCCAAAGATGAGGTAAAAGTATAAAGTCTACCTAAAGTAGTAGGAGAGTAGAAAGCTATTCCGTTCCCTCCGCTTACAATAAGTTTATTTTGAATCAGTTTTACATTGTTTGCGCAGATATCTGTTCTATAGCTATCCTCCGCTATCAAAACCTCTCTATTGGAGAGTTGATATTTTTTTAAAATGGTACCTAAACAGATATCGTTACCTAAATCGATAAGTGCATAAAGATTTTTTTCTTCATCTATCTCTATTGTACTTACATCTTCACCCATCCCATACCAAAGAGAAGGCGAAAAATATCTATTTTTAATTTGTGCAGTTAAAGGGTCGATCTCAAATATCTCTTCGTCTCTAGTAAAAGGTATATAGACAGGCACATAAAAGTTACCGTTTCTAAAAATCACAGGATCACTTTTTAAACTTCCAATATCTCCAATCACTCTTATGATTCTGGGATTAAGTTTATCTTGGACATCAACCACAACTATCTTTTTAACGAGCCTCCCTCCCTCATAATCCTCACAAAATAAAGCTACGCTTCCTTTATTGGAAACATCAATAGAGGAGCACTCTTTAGCTGGAAGGGAAATAGTTGCAACCTGTTCCAAACTACTAGGGGTAGGGGAATCATCTACTGTTAAAAGGATCGTATTTAAGCTAATATTATCACCCAACAAACCAGCTGCTACCGCCGTACTTAGTAGGAACTTTTTCATAATCTCCTCCTTATTACCTACCCTATTTTATTTTAACTCTTAATTTCTTAAGTAATTATAAAATTTCAGGCAGATTAAATAAATCTTTTGCTGGGGATATTTGATAAAATTTTAAAAACTCTTAGCAAGGTGGCGTATGAAGATAGCTATTAACGGGTTTGGGAGAATAGGAAGAGCTGTTGTGAGAAATTTGCCTCAAGATGTTGAGCTGATTGCTATAAACGATCTTATGGATGTAGAGATGATGGCCTATTTACTAGAGTTTGACTCCGTTCATAGAAAGTTTAATAAGGTTGTAGAGGTAATAGATGAAAAAACTCTTCAAATTGGGGATAGAAAAGTTAAGATTTCCAATTTCAGCGATCCTAGTTTAATAGATTGGGAAGGGGCGGATGTAGTTATTGAAGCAACCGGGAGATTTTTGAGTTATGAGCTTTCAAAAGGACACTTAAACACCGCTAAAAAGGTTATCCTCTCAGCTCCTGCAACAGATGATACCCCAACTTTTGTATATGGAGTAAACCATCTTTCTTACAACGGGGAAAAGCTAATCTCTAACGCTAGCTGTACTACCAACTGTTTGGCTCCTATCGCGATGATCTTAGATAAACATCTAGGAATTGAAAAAGCCTTAATGACGACTATCCATAGTTACACTATAGACCAAAATCTCTTAGATTCTGCACATAAAAGAGAATTCAGACGGGCTAGAGCTGCAGCTATAAACATCATCCCAACCACAACCGGCGCAGCAAAAGCGCTTCATAAAGTTTTACCCACTTTAAAAGATAAATTTGATGGAAGAAGTGTAAGGGTTCCCGTAGCAGATGTGTCCATAATGGACTTAAATTTAGTGACTACTAGAAAAAGTTCAAAAGAAGAGCTGATAAACCTCTTTAAAAAGTATGCTTTTGGTTCTTTAAAAGGGATTTTAGGGATTGATGAGAGTTTTAAGGTTTCCCAAGATATTATAGGCTCTTCCTTTAGCTCTATCGTAGCAACCGATTTAATCCAAGTGATAGATGGAAACTTGATTAAAGTTATGAGTTGGTATGATAACGAGTACGGTTACGCCAATAGGCTAATCGATATGGCTAAATTTATCACAAAGGAGCAAGATGCAGATTAAATCGATCAAGGAGCTAAACCTCTCTCCTAACGATAGCGTATTCATTCGGTGCGACTTTAATGTCCCACTCGATGAGTATGGCAATATCACTGATGATAGGAGGATCAGGTCGGCTCTGCAAACTATTCGCTACTGTTTAGATAACGACTGTAAAGTTGTTTTAGCAAGCCATCTAGGACGCCCAAAAGGGTATGATGAAAACCT
>JAADFB010000029.1 GCA_013153095.1 Campylobacterota bacterium
GCTGAGAAAAGAAGAGTACCGCTTATTGTAGTTGTTGGAGATAAAGAGGTTAAGGAAAAGAGTGTGGCTATAAGAGATAGAAGAGCCAAGAGACGATACAGTTTAAGCGAAGAAGAGTTTATAAAAGAGATAAAGGAGAGATTAAGTGAGGTACACTTTTGAGTAGAAAGAAAGAAACACGGGTGCTTTTAAATGAGGATATTAAAGCACCAGAAGTTAGATGTGTAGGAGATGATGGAACTCAATATGGAATAATTAGCAAAAATGAAGCTTTAAAGATCGCAGAAGAAAAAGGTTTAGATTTAGTTTTAATAGCTCCAAATGCAAACCCTCCCGTATGCAAAATTATGGATTACGGGAAGTTTAAATATCAGCAAGAGAAAAAGAAAAAAGAGGCAAAAAAGAAACAAGCAAAAATAGATGTCAAAGAGATTAAACTTTCAGTAAAAATTGCTCAAAACGATATCGACTATAAAGTTAAGCACGCTAGAGAGTTCTTAGAAAAAGGAAAACACGTAAAATTTAGAGTATTTTTACGGGGTAGGGAGATGGTTCACCCAGAGGGTGGTGTTGAGGTGTTGAATAAAATTATCCCTTTAATTGAAGATGTTGGAGTTGTAGAGAAAAAGCCACATCAAGAAGGGCGCTATATCAATATGACCGTTGTCCCTAAAAAAGAGAAAAGATGAATCCTAACCTAGCTTTTTACCTTATAGCTTATTTAGTTGGTGGAATCCCGTTTGGATATATTTTAGCTAAACTGTTTGCAAAGGTAGATATAAAAAATAGCGGTTCCCATAGTATTGGGGCTACCAATGTTTTAAGAGTTGTTAGAGAAAAAGATGAAAAGCTAGCTAAAAAGTTGGCAATAGCTACCGTAGTTTTTGATGCTCTTAAAGGGGCAGTACTGGTCTTAATTGCAAGATGGTTAGGGTTTCCGCCAGCTGTTTGGTGGTTGGTTGGAATCTTAACAGTTTTGGGACACTGTTATAGCCCCTTTTTGAAATTTGAGGGAGGTAAGGGAGTAGCTACCGGTATGGGGGTTCTGATGGTTCTTTTACCCCTAGAGACTCTGATTGGGATAGCAGTTTGGGCGATAGTTGCCAAAGTGACTAAAATCTCCTCCCTTGCCTCTTTGAGTGGATTGATAGCGGTAGTTTTGGCTAGCTTTATTCTTCATCCGCAAGGACTTCCAGAAGTTAATTCTCACGCTCCTTTACTAATTTTAGCTTTTATCATCTTTTACAAACATCTACCCAATATAAAACGGCTGATTTTAGGTAAAGAGCAAAAACTATCCTTGGAGGGGGGAGTTGAGAAACCAGCCTAGATACTCCCTTTTTAAAAACGCTTACTATGCATTGTGTGGATTAAAGGAGTGTTTTAGAGGAGAAACCAGTTTTAAAATAGAGGTGTTCTTTTTTATCCTTCTTTCTATCTTGCTTTGGTTTTTCCCTATCTCTCTCCTATCTAAGGTCATTCTTCAAACCTCTCTTTTTATCCCTTTAATTGCGGAACTTTTCAATAGTGCGATTGAGAGAGTTGTAGATTTAGCAACCCAAGAGTTTCACCCACTTGCCAAAGGGGCTAAAGATAGTGGGGCTGCTGCGGTACTTCTCTCCCTTTTCTTAACCTTAGGAATTTGGGTTGCTGTTGGCATCTACGAATTTTTATGATACAATTTCGGTAATGGGGCATTAGCTCAGCTGGGAGAGCGCCACGCTGGCAGCGTGGAGGTCACCGGTTCGATCCCGGTATGCTCCACCATCATTAAGAACGGTTCCAACTTTTTTAATCCCTCATTCAAATCTACTCCCTCATAATAGTTTTTAACTTCTATGTTGTTTTTTTGAGGAAGGGAAAGGTTTTTATCAAAAAGCGCCACACTCCAAGCTCCAAAAGGCGCAGAAATTACCCAATTGGTCGCTCCAAAAATCCCAATAGTTGGGGTTTTCAATACTGCTGAGATGTGCATAGGAGCTGAGTCGGTAGAAACGGTTAAAAAAGCGGTGTTTAATAGTGCTTTTAACTCTTTAATTGAGGTTTTTCCTGCAACTACTTCAACTTTACCAACTAGATGTTTTGCAACCTCGTTGACATATTCAACCTCCGTTTTATCTCCAGTTAAAATAAAAGGAAGTTCAAACCTTTCATACAAAATTTTACTAAACTCTCTCCATTTGTGAAATGGTAACCTTTTTGATCTCCATTTAGCACTAGAGCCACTGTTTAAAACGATATAGTCTTTTGGCTTAGGAGAAAAGGAGGTATCTAGCTCTTTTACTTTTCCACTTTTTTTAGCGATCTCATAAAAAATAGCGGTTGCATTTTGGGTTTTACTAACTTTTTGGTTGGTATAGGTTTTAAAAAAAAGTCTAAAAAGTTTACTTCTATCGTTATTTTGAAGATCTATTAACTCCTCTATCCCCTCTTTTTTTAATTTTAGTGCAGTTTTTAAAAGGGTGGAGAGGTTTTTATTTTTTAACACCTCAACCTCTACCCCTTCATCTTCCATCAACTCTTTAGCAACTTTTGAGCCTACAAATTTAACCCCTCCCTTCATAGCTTTAACTACCGGTAAACTTGCAGCTATATCTCCTAATGCTCCGTATCGATAGATAGCAATCATCAAAACCTCTTTAAAATCTCTTGAGCTATTAAGGAATGTCCCTTTTGGTTAAAATGGATGTCGTCTAAATAGAGAGAGCGATCTTTTAAAAAGGTGTCATAAATTTCTATTAGTTTAACTTTTGGCTCTTTAGAGGCTATCTTTTTTAAAATAGAGTTGTAAAGAAGGATGTTTGAATTTCTAAAGGTTTGTCGATGGTGGGGAGGGGTTTCTATTAAAAACACTTTTTTAGCTTGCTGAATTATCTTTTTTAAATTCTCTTCATACTCACTAGGAGGTACTACAAACTTTTCTCCTAACTTTTTATTTAATCCAGTTTTCCTAGCCATTTTTTTATATTTTTTAACAACTTTCCTAGCCACCTTTCTAGCAAAATTGTTTGGATAGTAAAGAACATAGGGAGAGTATTTAAAAGTTTTCCAGCTATCTACTAACCCATAGGCTACAACCAAAATATCGGGGGAGTAGTTTCTAGAGATAATTTTACCTTCCCGTGTAGTACTCATTGTTACTCCAAAATCTACTAGTTCCTCTTTTAACTCTTTAGCTACTAATTTTAAATAACTCTCCCCTTCAAATCTTTCCGCCCCCTTCATATTGCAATCACCTAACCCTAGAATCATCTAAAATCCTTTGGTAAAGTTGTAGATATTTTTTAGCGGTTTGGGAAAGTAAAAAGGTGGGTTGAAGTTTCTCCTTAAGAGTTTTAAACTCTTCTAGATAGGAAGGGTAGTTTTGATACACCTCTAAAATCTTTTTAGAAGGGTTTGTAAAAAGAAATTTTTGGGGAAGTATTTCTATACTGCCTCCAACAGGGGTAGAGATCACTAGATCGCTATAAAATAGCCCTTCAATTAACACTCTACTAAACCCTTCCCGTTTTGAGTTGATTATTTGTAGATGTGCCTTCTGTTGTAAAATCTCAATATCTTCCCTCCAGCCCAAAAGAAAAACTTTCTCTTTTAAATTTAACTTTTCTATCTCTTTAGTTAAACTTTTTCTCTCTTCTCCCTCTCCAACAATCCACAGCTTAAATTCAAACGGTAAAGAAACAATTTCCTTAATTAACTCTTTAAACCCTTTAACTTCTCTAAGCGCTCCTATAGCTAAGAGTGTAAAAACCTTCTCTTTTGAAACTTTAGTTAAAGGTTTGGGAGTTATGGCGTTATAGATAACTTCCCCTTTTAACCCTTTTATAGCCTCTTTAGAAACTCCAACTAGATTGGGAACTTTTGCAAAAATTTTGGAGTTTTTGCTGTTTCTTTTAGTAGCTACAAAGTTAAATTTTTGTTTCTTCCATAAAGGATAAACTATTTGAGTAGCCTTTGTAGAATGGGTATGAACTATATCGGGAGAGGTGGTTTTTATAACATTTGCCAACTCCAAAAATAGAAAAGGGTTGTACCTAGAAGGGTTAGAATTTAATTCTATCACCTTTACTTTTGGATCAAACTTATGTTTAAACTCACACCCCTTAACTACCACCGCAACCACCTCTTGAGTCTTAGAAAGCTCATTAGATAATTCTACAAAACTTCGTTCTGCTCCAACCATTTTTTTACTAGCGATAAATTGTAAAATTCTCACAAAAGTTCCCTATAGACTTGTAAGGTTTTGGTGATCATTTGCTCTAAAGAGAAACGGTTTTTAACTTCTTCTCTTAATCCTTTTGTTTCTTTTTTAGCATTTAAGATAGTTTGTGTTAAGCTCTCTACATCTTTTGGGATAAAAAGGTTCTCTTTACTTAAAATATCTAACGCCCCTCCAAACGCTGGAGCTATTGCTGGAGTTTCCATCGCCATCGCTTCCACTAAACTCCTTCCAAAACTTTCCGGTTTTAAAGAGCTATTTACTACTAGATCGCTTAAACTGTAAATTTCTGCAACTTTAGAGGTTGAGCCTACAAAGATTATAGGAGAGTTTAGCCGTTTATTTAGGCGTTGAAGTTTTTTGAAATAGCCCTCTTTCCCTTTTTGAACACCTCCTACTATCAATCCAACCGTATTGGGTTTAATCTTTTTTACCTTTGCAACTGCATGGAGAAATAGTTCATACCCTTTTAAAGAGGTGATTCTTCCTACAGAGGTGAGGATAAATTTTCCTTCTAAGTTGTAGTGTGCTTTAAATTTTTCAATAAACTCTTTATCCACTTTTTTAGGATCAAAACTTTTTAAGTCTACTCCCCTATGGATCACTTCTATTTTTGAGCTAGGGGTGTTATAGTGAAGTTGGATATAATTTTTTAAGGGATTGCTTACACAAATAACTTTATCTCCTTTTGTCATTATAGAGCTATAAAAGTTTACACTATTAAATCCGTGAACTGTGGTAACTAAAGGAATATCCCCTTTTGCAAAATAGGAAAGCCACGCGGGAACTCTACTTCTAGCGTGAAGGATGGAAGGGTTGATCTTTTTAAAAAGTTTTTGGAGCTGTTTTATCCGTGTAGGAAAAGTTAAAATGTTTTTACTCTTTACATCTAAAGGGATATGAACTCCCCCATCCTTTTCAATAACTTTAGCTAATTCTCCCCCACTACTAATTACAAAACTCTCTATTCCCCGTTTAACATACTCCCTATTGCTCTCTACAACTCCTCGCTCAACTCCCCCTTCAACTAATGCAGGAAGAAGTTGTACAACTCTCATAGATATTTCCTCAAATCTATTTTTTTATTGGTATAGGCTATTTTTCCATCGAAAAGATGAAGACATCCCTCTTTTTCAAGCTCCTTTACTAGGCGAAGGTATTTATTCTCTTTTTCAGCTCCATCTAGCATTATAACCTCAATAGCACTTTTTCCTCCGCTTACCGCTTCACTAATCATAGAGGTAGAATCGATAGTGATAAATACCACTTCACACTCTCTTACAAAATCTCCTAAAGGGTTGATAGGTGTTTTAGAATAGATAACCTTATAATCAAACTTCTCCATCTCCAACCACTCCTCGATCTCTTTGGAAGTTCTAGGAGAGGTACTTACCGCTTTTTCATACCCTTTAAAGTGGGTAAAAATAAATTTCACCACCTCTTCCAATCTCTCTTTTTTTAACTTAAACACTTTATTATCTCCTCCAACTATTAAACCTACACACTTTTTTTTAGGAGAATAGACCTTTTTAGTAGGTAAAGAAGCAAAATTTATAGGAATCTCTTTTACCCCTTTTTTTCTTATTCTATCGTGAAAAGGAGAATAGATAGTATCAAATCCTCTTACAAACCCTTTTGGGTAATTTAATGCCGTAGCTTTTATGTTTAATTCTTTAGCTAACAGTTTTGCGATGTAATAGGTAGAACTTCCAACAGCTACTACCTCATCGTATCCGTTTGGAATTGATGGAAAGGGTTTAAAAAGTGAGTAGGTAGAGATTGAAAAGGGATCAAATAGATAAGCAAGAAGTTTAAAAAAACGGTTTTTAAACTCAATCTCAATTATCTCAAATTCCATATCTTTCAATTTACAATACGCGATCGCTTGATTGAGATGTCCTTTTTTTCCATCACTAACAATTAAAGCTTTTTTTTTCCTCATCGCTGTATAATACATCAAAAAAACTGAAAGGATTTTGATGAGCAAACTTTGGGCAGGCAGATTTCAAAAGGGAAGTAGTAAACTTTTAGACCGTTTTAACGCATCTATTCCGTTTGATAAAGAGCTTTTCTTAGAAGATATTCAAGGTTCAAAAGTACACGCCAAAATGTTGGCTAATCAAGGTATTATAACTTCAAAAGAGAAAGATGAGATTTTAAAGGGCTTAGATCAAATTCTTGAAGAGATCAAAAAAGGCAAGTTTGAGTGGAAAATTGAAGATGAAGATATTCATATGGCCATAGAGAAAAGGCTAACTCAACTAATTGGAGAAGCGGGTAAAAAACTCCACACCGCTAGAAGTAGAAACGATCAGGTAGCTTTAGATTTTAGGCTTTTTGTACAAAAAAGTAACTTAGAGATTGTAGACCTATTAAAAAAAGTGATCTCTACTCTTTTAACTTTAGCAAAAAATGAGACTTTAACTTTAATTCCTGGAATGACCCATCTACAACACGCTCAGCCTATCTCTTTAGCCTACCACCTTTTAGCCTACGCCTCAATGTTTAAAAGGGATATTGAACGGTTTTTAAGCTCTTATGAAAGGAACAACTACTCCCCTTTAGGATGTGCGGCATTAGCAGGAACTCCTTATCCAATTGATAGGGAGTTTACTGCAAAAGAGCTTGGCTTTAAAGCCCCAACCTTAAACTGTTTAGATACCGTAAGCGATAGAGATTTCGCGCTAGAAATTCTTTTTAATATTGCGACGATGATGATGCATATCTCTAGGCTCGCAGAGGAGCTGATTTTATGGAGTAGTTATGAGTTTGGATTTATCACTATTAGCGATGAGTACGCGACCGGTAGCTCTATAATGCCCCAAAAGAAAAACCCAGATGTTCCAGAACTTCTTAGAGCAAAAACGGGTAGAAGCTATGGAAATCTAATCGCCCTTTTAACTGTAATGAAAGGGTTACCTTTAGCCTATAACAAAGATATGCAAGAGGATAAAGAAGGGGTGTTTGATAGTGTAGAGACTGCAAAAATCTCTTTAGAGATTTTAGAAAAGGTTTTAGGAAGTTTAAGTTTTAATCGTAAAAGAATGGAGGAGGCTACAAAAATAGGACATCTTAGTGCAACCGATCTAGCCGATTATTTGGTACAACACCTCAACATCCCTTTTAGGGAAGCGCATTTTATCACCGGAAAAGCTGTAGCAAAAGCTGAAAGTTTGGGAAAAGATTTGAGTCAATTAACCCTCCAAGAGCTTCAAGAAGTTGAACCCAAAATCACAGCAGAAGCATTAAGTTATTTGGATCTAAAAAACTCTATGAACGCTAGAAGTTCTCAAGGAGGAACGGCCAAAAAAGAGGTTGAAGATCAGATAAAAAAGCTAGAGGAGTTTTTAAACTCCCTTTAAACCTTCGATGATGAGGTAGTTTCTTTTTCCAGAAGGGAAGAGTTTAAAGTTCTCTATCCCTTCCAATTCATTGGTTACTTTTTCCCCTTTGTAAAGTAAAAAGGTGGTAGAAAGGTGAGCAAAAGGTTTAGCCATTTTAAGTAAAGTTGGTGTCGAGGTAACTGCTCTAGAAGTGATTAGGTCAACTTTAAACGGCTCAATCTCTTCTAAGCGGTTAGGGATAATAGTTACATTTTCTAACCCTAAAGCTGTTTTAATGTAGTTTAAAAATGCTACCCTCTTTCTTCTAGGCTCAACTAAGTACCAATGAGTTGTTGGCATCTCCATAGCTAAAATCAATCCAGGAAATCCAGCTCCTGTACCGATATCTAAGCCGTTTTTAAACTCTTTCTTGGGAAGAAACTCTAACGGTTTAAGAGAGTCTTGGATATTTTTTAACACCTCCTCTTTAGTTCTAACACCGCTAAGGTTGTGAACTTTATTCCACTCTAAAAGTTTTTTGATAAAAAATTCCCATTTCATAAAAGATGACCCATCCGCTCTTTTTTTATCTTTAAATACTCTTGATTGTGGGGATTGGGAGGGATAACGATAGGGATTCTTTCAACAATTTCTACTTTATCTAAAGAGCTTATCTTTTTAGGATTGTTGGTTAAAAGCTTAATTTTTTTGATATTATAATAATTTAGAATAAATTCCACTATTTCGTAACTTCTTTCATCCGCTTCAAAGCCTAACTGGTGGTTAGCGGAGATAGTATCAAATCCTTTATCTTGTAAAGCGTAGGCGTTTACTTTATTTAAAAGCCCTATATTCCTCCCCTCCTGTCTTAGGTAGATAACCATCCCCCCATTTTTAGCGATATAGTTAAGAGAAAACTCCAACTGTTCCCCGCAGTCACATTTTTTACTCCCAAACACATCCCCGGTTAAACATTCTGAGTGTACTCTAACGGTAGGAATTTCTGGAAGCTGTTTACTTTGAAGAACTAGATGCTCTTTGCACCCTTGTGCAAAACATTGGATAATAAACTCACCATACTTAGTAGGTAGGTTGGCTTTCTGGCTAACTTTTATCTCCATTTAGCTCTTTCTTATGATAAAATGTGACTCAATTATATCAAAAAGGTTTGGAGAATGTTTAAACGGTTTAGAAGAGCTAGAATTAATCCAACACTTTTAGAACTTTTGCAAGAAACCAAACTAACCCCAATCGACCTAATCTACCCTCTTTTTGTAAGAGAAGGGGAAGGAATTAAACAGGAAGTTCCTTCTATGCCGGATGTGTTTCAAATGAGCATCGATGAGGTTGTAAAAGAGATAGAAGAGCTAAAAGCTCTAGGGATTAAAGCGATAATACTTTTTGGGATACCAACAGTTAAAGATAGTGTCGGAAGCGATGCTTTATGCGAGTATGGGATAATTGCAAGTGCTGTAAGGGAGATCAAAAAAGCTCATCCCGATATTTTTGTGATTACCGATCTATGTTTTTGTGAGTATACCGATCACGGACATTGCGGAGTTTTAGACCTTAAGCTAAAAACGGTAGATAACGATGCAACTTTACAGCTTCTAGCTAAACAAGCAGTGATCCACGCCAAAGCGGGTAGCGATATGATAGCTCCTAGTGGTATGATGGATGGGATGGTTAGCGCAATTAGAGAAGCGTTAGACAAAGCGGGTTTTACCCATATCCCCATTATGAGCTACTCTACTAAATTTGCGAGTGCGTATTATGGTCCTTTTAGAGATGCGGCAGAATCTGCTCCTAGCTTTGGGGATAGAAGAAGTTACCAACTAAATCCAGCTAATAGAAGAGAGGCGATCTTAGAAAGTTTAGAGGATGAGCAAGAGGGGGCGGATATTTTAATGGTAAAACCCGCTTTAGCCTACCTCGATATTGTAAGAGATATTAGAGAAGCTTCTATGTTGCCTTTAGCTGTGTATAATGTGAGTGGAGAGTACTCTATGTTAAAGCTAGCTGGAAAAGCTGGAGTGATCGATTATGAGAAAGTGATGTTAGAAACGCTTTTAGGGTTTAAGCGAGCAGGGGCAGATTTAATAATTACTTACCACGCAAAAGAGGCTGTAAAACTGCTATAATATCTTTTAAGCTTTTATAAAGGATAGGTGTTGCGACACTTTTTAACTCTTAGAGATTTTACTAAAGGGGAGATTTTAGAAATTATCGATCTAGCAAGAAAAATTAAAGAGGAGAGTTTAAGAAGAGAGTTTATCCCCTATCTAAATAAACAGACTTTAGCGATGATTTTTGAAAAGAGCTCCACCCGCACCCGAGTTAGCTTTGAAGTTGGAATCTATCAACTAGGAGGGATAGGTCTGTTTTTGAGTAAAAATGACCTTCAACTAGGGCGGGGAGAGCCGATGAAAGATACCGCTAGAGTGATTAGTAGAATGTGCGATCTGGTGATGATTAGAACGTATGATCAAAAAAGTTTAGAGGAGTTTGCTAACTATAGCTTAGTTCCTGTAATTAATGGATTAACCGATACCTATCACCCAGTCCAATTAATGGCCGATTATTTAACAATGATTGAGTATAACAAAGCCAACAATCCAACTGTGGCATATATTGGAGATGGGAACAATATGGCCAATAGCTGGTTGATGCTAGCTAGTAAATTAGGTTTTACCTTAAAAATTGCAACTCCTAAAGGGTATGAACCTGACCCCCAAGTTGTAAAAGATGCTTTAAATTTTGCAAAAGAGAGCGGAGCAAAGATAGAGTTTTTTAACGATCCAAGCCAAGCTATTAAAGATGCGGATGTAGTCACTACCGATACTTGGATCAGTATGGGACAAGAGGCTGAAAAAGAGAAAAGGATTAAAGATTTTAGAGGTTTTGAAATCAATAGTAAGTTGATGCAGTTAGCAAAAAAGGATGCGATCTTTTTACACTGTCTTCCAGCTTATCGCGGTTATGAGGTTAGTGAAGAGGTTTTTGAAACCCACAGTAAAGAGATTTTTGATGAAGCGGAAAATAGATTACACGCCCAAAAAGGTATTATGGTATGGCTTGATAGAAAAAGGAGTGAATAGGTGGAACCGGCTAATATTGAAAGCTCAAATCTACTGAGCAAGATCAACAAGATGGCAACGGAGTTGGGGATAGAAAATCCCAAAGAGGTTACAGTCGTTAAATTGGAGGATACCGACGATCCCAACAAAAAAACTTTAGAGCTAATACAAGGAAGCTGGGATAATTCGGCTCCCTGGTTTGTGGTTACAAAAGGGGATAAGGTGTATATTCTCTCCTCTTTAGAGGCGGTTTTACACCTTATAAAGTCGATGCAAGATGCCAAATATGAAACTTTTAACTTGAAACTGGAAAAAGCGATCTTAGAAAATTTACCTGTAGATTTTAACGATGTGTGGGTAGTAGCTATGAGTGAAATTCAAAGTCGCCTAAGTAAAACTAAAAATAAGAACCTTCTAGACATCGATATTAGAAAGCTTGTCCAAGATATTAAACGACACCATCCAAATCTCTTTTTACGACTTAAGGATTTTCCATTCCCACCGCAAGGAAGATAATGATCGATTTTAACAAATTTGAAAAATACTCCCGTCCAGGCCCTAGATATACCAGCTACCCTACCGCAATAGAGTTTAACGAAAAGTTTAGTTATGAGGAATATATCAAAAAACTGGGTTCCCAAAATAGACCGCTCTCTTTATATTTTCATCTCCCTTTTTGTAGAAGTGCTTGCTACTTTTGCGGATGTAATGTAGTTTTTACCTCCAAAGAGGATAAGAAAGAACGCTATATCGACTATCTTTTTAAAGAACTTGAACTTTTAAAAAAATATCTTGACACCTCAAAAGAGGTAGTGCAGCTCCATTTTGGTGGGGGAACTCCCACCTTTTTCTCCTCCTCTCAACTTGAAAAAATTATCTCCAAAATAAAAGAGACTTTTCCCAATTTTACTAAGGATGCAGAAGTAAGCTGTGAGATCGATCCTAGATTTTTAACAAAAGAGCATATGGAAGTATTAGCTAAGGGAGGATTTAATCGGGTAAGTTTTGGAGTTCAAGATTTCGATCCAAAAGTTCAACAAGCGGTACATAGAATTCAAACCTTTGAAGAGACTAAAAAGGCGATAGATTTAGCTAGAGAGTTTGGAATGGAGAGCGTAAACATTGATCTAATCTATGGATTACCGTTTCAAACTTTAGAAAGCTTTAAAAAGACTTTAAATCTAACTTTAAAGCTCGATCCAGATAGATTAGCCGTTTTTAATTATGCCCACGTGCCTTGGTTAAAAAAGACTATGAGAAAAATCGATGAGACAACTCTCCCTTCCCCTTCCCAAAAATTGGCGATCTTAAAACATACGATCGATTTTTTTACCTCTAATGGATATAAAATGATAGGGATGGACCATTTTGCTAAACCTAAAGATGAGCTTTTTAAAGCGATAGAAAAAGGGGAGCTTCATAGAAATTTCCAAGGATATACTACTAAAGGGGGTTCCCATTTAATCGGTATAGGGTTAACCAGCATTGGAGAGGGAGAGGATTATTACGCTCAAAATTTTAAGGATATGAGACTTTATGAGAAGGCATTAGATGAAGGAAGGTTACCCTATCAAAAAGGGGTGGTGTTAAACTTAGATGATAGGATTAGAAAAGCGGTGATTATGGAGTTGATGGCGAATTTTAAACTTTCCATTCCTAAAATAGAGGAGAGGTTTAAGATCGATTTTAAAAACTATTTCCAAAAAGAGTTAGAGGAGTTAAAGGAGTTTGAAAAGGAAGGGTTGGTAAAGATTTCTCCTTCAAAAATAGAAGTAAGTGAAACCGGAACACTTTTAATTAGAAATATTGTAATGCCTTTTGATGCGTATATGTTTAAACACGGAGATGGGAAAAAAGTGTTTAGTAAGACTGTTTAAGGAAACGTTGTGAAAAAAAGTTTAAAAGTGTTCTCCACTAAGAAAGAGATCCGCTTTTATGCTATGTCTCATACCAACTCTTTACTTCCTAAACTTTTAACATTAGAGGAGTTTTTAGATAGGGCAATTCTTCTTCCAAACCCTCAAATCCCTTCCGATTTAAGGAAACTTTATCTTTTTGAAGTGGTAAAGAAGATCGATCCTTCTGTATTGGGTATCTCCACTGAGTTAGAAGTATTTTTGGAGCAAAGTGATCTAATTTATTCTTTTTTTAGAGAACTTTTTTTAGAGGAGGTGGAGTTAGAAGAGGTTAAATTGGCAGATGTATATGCTAAATTTGAGGAGCATATTACCCTTTTGGAAGAGCTGCGCAACCATTATAAACAGATGTTACAAGAAAGAGGATTAAGTGATCTTATTTTTGAGGAAAGAATAGAAGTTAATAGAGAGTATTTTAAAGAGTTTGAAGAGATAGAGATCTATTTAAGAGGGTATCTTACCCGCTTTGATCGTTGGATTCTAAAAGAGTTAAACCATCCCAATTTAAAAATCTTCTACACCTCAACCCCTTTTAACGCCCCGTTAATCAAAAAGATGTTTGGAGTGGAAGAGTATGGAAGTTTTCTTTTTTTTAACCAAGAGCATAAAAAGTTAGCACCCTACAAAGAGTTAACTATAACTCCTGAAGTTAAAGCGTTTGGAGAAAGGATCGAGCAGGTTGAATTTGTGTTTTCTAAAATAGCAGAGTTTGTAGAGAGCGGTATCTCTCCTGATGATATTGTAGTAGTAACTCCAGATGAAGGTTTTAGCGAGCTTTTGGAGCTTTTTGATGAGAAAGATAACCTAAATCTTTCGATGGGAAAGCCGTTTAAACATTCCAACCTCTTTATCACTTTGCAAAAACTTTACGAAGAGGCGTTGATAGAGGATGTAAAAGATGAAGAGTTTTTCAAAATCCTTAAAGAAAAAAACACTTTAGAACTTTTTTCCTACATCTTAAAATTAGCATCTCCCACAGAAAAGAGCATCATTGATGAGGTACTTTTTAAGTTTAAAGAGTTTACAAAAGGGTTAACTCCGCTTCAAACCCTCCATCTTCTTTTAAAAGAGTTTGAGAAATTGAGTTTTGATGATGTAAGAGGGGGGAAAGTTACGGTAATTGGAGTATTGGAAGGGAGAGGAATTGAAGCAGAAGGGGTTATAGTTGTAGATTTTAATGAGGAGTTTGTTCCAAAGATTACTAATGAAGACCTTTTCTTAAACACCTCTTTGAGAAAAAGGGTAAACCTTCCAACCTTAGGAGAGAAAAGGGCGTTACAAAAGTTTTACTACTATACCCTTTTTAAAAACGCCAAACGGGTAGCCATCTCTTACCATAAAAGTGAGGAGAAGGATGTAAGTAGATTTCTCTATGAGCTTTGGGATAAAGTGGAGCTTGATCCAAAAGAGTATAAAATTTTTAACTTTAACCGCTTCCGAGGGTTTGAGGAGGTAAAAGGAGAACTCTCTCTTCCTAAAGTTTTCACCCCAACTTCTTTAAAAACTCTCCTTAGATGCCCCTATGAATTCTCTCTCCTTTATGAAAAAAAGATTTATCAAGATTCTTCCCAACCTTCTATCCATACCCTTATCCATCGAGCTATAGAAGAGGCGATAAAAAGTGAACCTCCTAGCTGGCAGGAGTATTACAACGAGATAGAAAAGTACCTTTTCAACCACTCCACTAGAGAACAGATGATCGATATTAGTGGACGCTGGTTAAAAAGGTTAAAAAAGTTTACGCAACAAGATTTTGAAAACCTCTCTTCCAATCTTTCCTTAGAGATAACCCAAAGCAAAAAACTTGGAGATTTTATTTTACAAGCCAAAGCGGATAGGGTGATTGAGGGTAGAATTATTGACGATTTTAAAACCGCCTCCTCAAGCGACTACTTAAAAGATTACCAAAAAGATGAAACCAACTATCAGGCAGAGTTTTACAGTTACATTTGGGATAGTGATGAGGTCTATTTTTATCTAATCTCCCATAAGGTGCAGCGGCAACGGGTTGAGATAGACCCTAAAAGTGCAAAAGAGAAGTTGGAGAAGGTTTTGGCAAATCTTCCCACAACTCTCTCTTACAGTCAAGATCAAACTTATTGCCACAAATATTGTGCTTATAGATTTGGATGTAAAGGGGTTTCGTGAAAAAAGAGTGTCCTAAAACCTCCTCTTGTCCTCAAATCTCCAAACGGCTTTTAGCCCTAAAAGCTTCTGCAGGAACTGGGAAAACCTACTGCCTTTCAAGACGCTATTTAGAACTTTTAAAGATAGAAAAAAGAAGAGTATACGATATTGTGGCGATCACTTTCACCAAAAAAGCTGCGTTGGAGATGTATAATCGAATACTAGAGTTTTTAGAGGAGGAGAAAGAGTTAAAAGAGCGGTTCTTAAAAGAGGAAGTTAGTATTTTAACTAGCGATTCTTTGCTTCACCAAATTTTGCGTAAATTCTCCTATTTTCAGGGATTAAGAAGCGATTTTACCATTCAACACTCTTTACCTTTTTATGAGCAGTTTATAGAGAGTTTAGACTCTCAAGAGTTTGAGAAGTTTTTAAAGTTTGCACAAGAGTTTGAATATACTCAACGCGATATTCAAACTGTAATAGAAAATATCCTTTATGAAAAGGATAAAGAGGTAGAAAGAGTTTTTCAAGAAATCTATACCGCTAAACCTTTAAAAGTTGATGAATCCAAAATTGTAACCCTTTTTAACCAGATTGTAGAGATAATTCAACAGGAGTTGAATTCAGCTCCTTCCTATCAAAAAAAATTTAAAAAAGTCAACTCTGTAAAAGAGCTGTTAGAGCTGTCCTTAATCAACTCTAAACAAAACGGATGGTTAGCTAAAGAACCTTCCTCCCATCGGGTTTACAAAAAGGTAGCTCCTAAGATAGAAAATATGTTTCAAGAGTTAAAAAAAGAATTAAAGAGCTATTTTAAAAATAAGGAGCAGCAGTTCTTAAAAGAGTTATATCAGTTCTATTTCCATTATAAAGAGGTTAGGAAAAGAGTTTTAAGAAAACTCAATATTTTAGATTTTACCGATGTTAGACATTTTGTTTACGATCTTTTACAAGGGATCGATAAAGAGTTTTTATATTTTAGACTGGATAACAGGATTACACATCTGTTAATAGATGAGTTTCAAGATACCTCTTTAGAAGATTGGAGTATCTTTGAGCCGATCGTTGATGAGATCGCAACCAATAAAGAGCGAACCTTTTTTTATGTGGGAGATACTAAGCAGGCTATCTTTGGCTTTAGAGGTGGTAGAGCGGAACTGTTTGATTATGTGGCAAAAAAATATAGAATGGAAGTAGCTAATCTGGAGTGCAACTACCGCTCTAGAGCTAACATTGTAGAGTATGTAAATGAAGTTTATAATTTAAATCAATACTATACCGCCAATGCGGGAGAGGGTGGATATGTAGAGGTAAGTGAAGTTAAAAAGGAACAGCTATTAGAGGAGTTTAAAAAGAAACTTTTGTTTTTGTTAGAGAGTGGGGTAAGGGAGGAGGAGATAACCGTTTTAGTAAGAACCAATAAAGATATTATCACAGTTTCTGAGTTTTTAGAAAAGGAGTTAAACAAAAAAGCGATCACCTCAGCCTCTAAACTTGTAATTAACCAACTTTTTCCTAGAGCGATAATCTCTTATCTTTATTACTGGAGGGATAGAAGCAGAAAAGTTGACCTTTTCAATTTTGAGCGGGTGGCTAAAAGCAGTTTTAAAGAGATTAAAAAAGATAAACCGATCTCAATGATAAAAACGGTAGCTAAAGAGTTTAATCTTTTTGATGAATCGGTACTTCTTTTAATTCAAGAAGCGCTTCCTTATAACGATTTAGACCACTTTTTGGATGAGGTGGAACATTTTACAAAAGAGAGCCCCAAAGCTCAAAAAGGGATAGAGATAATGACTATCCACAAAGCTAAAGGGTTATCCTTTCCTCATACTATCGTTTTAGATCATCTCTCTATCCCAAGAAATCCACCGAAAAAATTGCTTTTTGAGTATGAAGGAGTAAAGTTAAAAACTATTCGAGCAAGAACAAAAATAAATAAAAAAGCTGTTGAAGTTGATCCCCATCTAGCTTTAATGGAAGAAAAAGAGAAAGAGAAGGAAAGGATAGAACAGTTAAACTTAGTTTATGTTGCCTTAACCAGAGCAAAACACTCTTTGATCGTGATTAAAAGAGATGATAAATCTACTCTCTTCTTTAATCTAAAACCTACTCAAAAAGGAGTTTTAGAGGCTTTTCCATCCCCTCCACCCCCAAAAAAGTCGGTAAAACATATAATCTTAAGAAATTATGGAACACAAAAATTTATAGAGGTGGAAGAGGAGTATCAACCCAACGATTTTAAAGCGATCTACTTGGGAAACGCTTACCACATCGCCTTAGAGACCAATAGCGTGGAGTATGCCAAAAAGCGGTACGGATTTTTTGTAAAAGTGGATGAAGAGTTTAAAAAAAGAGTTCAACAAGCTAAAGAAAAGATAGCTCAAAAGTTTCCAGGAGAAAAGTTTAAAGAGATTCCGTTTACTCTTGGAGATAAACTTGGTATGATAGACCTCTTGATTTTTTCACCAAAGGAAGGGATAGTTATTGACTATAAAAGTGTAACGCCAAAAAGTGAGGAGAAGTATCTAAAACAGGTAAACTTTTACTTAGATGCCCTCTCTCAATTTTATCCTAACAAAAGGTTTAAAGGCTATCTTTTCTATTTGGATAAGATGAGATTTAAAGAGGTTAGAAGAGATGTTTAATTTTAGCCAAGTTAGTGATAGTTGTATCAAGTGTGGAAAATGTGTTCCCAACTGCACTATCCATCAAGTAAATCCAGAAGAGACAACCAGCCCCCGCGGATTTATAGAGTTGCTTGGAGATTATCAAAAGGGAGAATTGGATTTAGATAAAGAGGCTAAAGATATTTTTGAAAGCTGTTTTTTATGTACTAATTGTGTAGAGGTGTGTCCCAACTCTTTACCAACCGATATGGTGATAGAAGAGATCAGGGCAGATATTGCAAAAAAGTTTGGAATCGCTTGGTATAAACGGCTATTTTTTTGGCTTCTTAGAAACCGTAAAGCGATGGACTTTTTTAATAAGCTGGGTTACACTTTTCATAGCTGTGCATTGAAAAGAGAGCCTTTAGGGAGGGGACTAATTTTTAGACTTCCCCTAAAACGTAGAGTGATCCCTTTTTTCAATTCCAAAAGTTTTTTAAACAGTTATCCGGAACGGTTAAATCAAGGTGCTAAACCTCAGGTAGCGATCTTTATAGGCTGTTTGGCCAACTACAACTATACCACCATTGGAGATAGTTTAGTAGAGATTTTAAAAGAGCTAGATTATGAGATTTTTATTCCTAAAAAACAGCTTTGCTGTGGAGCTCCAGCCTATTTTACCGGAGATTTTGATACGGTTGAGTTTCTAGCAAAAAAAAATATCCAATATTTTGAAACCTTTATCGATCAAGTTGAGGCGATAATTATTCCTGAAGCTACTTGTAGTGCGATGATAAAACATGACTGGGAAGTGTTTTTCAAAAATAGGGGAATGAAGGAGTGGGAGGAGAGAGCTAAGAGGGTAAATTCAAAAATCTTTATGGCAACTCAATGGCTTTATAACCACACCAAACTACCTAAAATTTTAGAAGAGAAAAAGAAGCAACTCCCTTTAACAATCACCTATCACGACGCTTGCCACGCCAAAAAGGTACAAGGGATATATAAGGAACCTAGAGAGCTTTTAGCCAAAAATTTTAAACTAGTTGAGATGGAGGATTCTAACCGCTGTTGCGGATTTGGGGGAGTTACTATCCAAACCGAAAAGTTCCATTTAGCAAAATTGGCTGGAAAACCAAAAGCTCAAATGATAAAAAACACACAAGCTAATATAGTAAGCGCGGAATGTAGTGCTTGTAGAGTACAAATTAGTAACTCCTTATATGAAGCTGGAGTAGAGGTAGAATTTAAAAATCCAATAGAGTTAATAGCTCAAGCTCTTAAAAGCTAAAAGAAAGCAAAGAGAGTTTATAATAGGAAAAACCCAAAAGGATACCCTATGAGAACTCTTTTTCTCCTAACTCTTTCAACTTTTCTCTTCGCCGGCGTGACTGGAGAGGGACATCATGCCGACCATCCATCTTGGGGATATGCTAAGGAGAATGGACCTAGTAAGTGGGGAGATTTAGCGTTTGAGTTTCACATTTGTAAAGAGGGAGTTAACCAATCCCCTATCGATCTTAACCGTTTCATTGAGGCGGATCTACCGGATTTAAAAATTATCTATGCTGGGAATGCAACTACCGTAGCTAACAACGGACACACTATTAAAGTTGAAGTGATGGGGAAGGATGAGGTTGTAGTGGATGGGATACCTTTTTCCTTAGTTCAGTTCCATTTCCATACTCCTAGCGAAAACAAGATAAAGGGAAAACAGTTCCCTTTAGAAGCTCATTTTGTTCATGAGAGTCCTCAAGGGGAGTTTTTAGTTATAGCGTTGATGTTTGAAGAGGGAGAACCCAATAAAGCTTTACAAAAAGTTTTAAACGATCTAAACTCTACCGTAGGCTCGAAAAACCTTTTGCACGAGATGTTTAATCCGGGAGAGTTTTTTCCTAAAAAGTTGGACTATTACCGATACTCAGGCTCTTTTACTACTCCCCCTTGTACTGAGGGTGTGAGGTGGCTAGTGCTTAAAAACAGTGTGGAAGCTAGTAAAGAGCAGATAGAAAAGATGCACAAAATTATGGGAGATAATAACCGTCCTACTCAGCCTCTAAAAGCTCGCTGTGTGCTAAAATAAAGTGTTAAGGGAGAGTTTTTAAAACCTCCCTTGCCCTCTTTAAGTCTGTTGGATAGTTAAGATTTAAAAAACGGTAATCCTCCTTAAAAGGTACAAATTTTACTCTTGCCCTTTTTAAAAGTTGGTTTAACTTTAACTCCCCTTTCCTAATCCCTTCTTCAAAAATAGGTAAAATGGAAGAGTTGTAAACTCCAATGAGAGGTTGAGGTTTTGAAGTTTTTGCTACTGTTGCATCTTCAAGGGGAGTATTCAAGAGAGTTTCTATAATCTCTTTATCCACAAAAGGAGTATCGACGCTAATTGCAAAAAAAGTAGGAAATTTTTTTAAAATATCTACAAAAGAAAAAATTGGGGCAAACTCTTTAGAGCTATCCAAAATTAAGGGGGCAGAAAAATCAAATTTATCGGTTTTGGTAGAGATATACACCTTTTGGAAAAGCTTTTTTAATCTTTTGTATTGATAATAGGCTAAAGGAATACTGTCAAACTCAACCAAAGCTTTATCTCTTCCCATTCTAGAGCTTTTCCCACCGGCAAAGATAATACACGGAATTTGATACAAAAGATTCTCCCTAAATTAACACTTTAATTATGCAAAGGTAACGCTTTTTTCATATTGGTATCTTATAATTTTTCAAACAATAAAATCAAGGAGGTTTAGCGATGAAAAAGATTGTAGTTAGTAGTTTGTTGGCCGGTTCAGTTCTTTTTGGTGCTACTGTAAGCCCAACCTATATACAAGAGCTAGTTCAATATTTAGCTAGCAAACCTTTTGAAGTTAACGGAAAATTTTACAGCTACGATTTTGAAAAGGATGGAAATATCGATCCCAACGATTGGATCTATGTTTCTACTTTAAACAATTCAGCTTATAGATTGCTAGCGGTAGAACCTACCGATACAAATGCGTTCGGTTTTGCACCGGTGGAACTTCCTAGCGATCTTCCTAGTGAACCAAACGGATATTTTATTCAGATAAACTTCCCAATGGATGTAGACCCTAAATTTTCTTGGGTGTATGTGACTGGAAATAGCGTTTTTAAACTTATGGGAGCTACTCCTAACAACACTTTCGATTATTTAGACGTAAATGGAGATGGAACACCCGACCCTCTTCCTCATATTAGTGTAAACTTGAACGATTCTAGCTCTTTACCAGGAGAAGCTTCTGTTCCGATGGTAACTTTTATCTTAGATATGGCAGCTGACACGATCCAGCAAGGCCAAGGATATGCGCAAGGGTATGGACAACAAGGTCAAGGATATGGACAACAGGGGGGACAAAATACCAATCTTTCCAACCCAACTAGTGTACAAAGTTTAATTACCACAACTACAGCTAAAGCCTTAACTCCTGAGCAGGTGTATGAAGTTGCTTATATGTGGAATGAGGAGAAATTAGCCCACGATGTTTATCTAAATCTTTATAATCTATTCTCAAATGAACCGATGTCTAGACCGCTTTATAACATTGCAACTAGAAGCGAAACGCAACATATGGAAGCAACCGAGCTTTTATTGAAAAAGTATGATATTGATGCTACAAATGTAGATGGTAACTTTGAAGGGCCTTACGACCCAGAAAAGCTAAGAGCGTTGGGAAGTGGAGAGTTCTCTTTACAAGAGATTCAATCTCTTTACGATCAACTTTATGCTAAAGGTTCTCAAAGTCTAAAAGATGCGCTTGAAGTTGGATGTATTGTAGAGGTTACCGATGTAGAAGATTTAAATAAAGCGTTAGAGATTGCAGGAGACAACCAAGATTTAGTAAATGTATTTACCTTCTTAAGAGAGGGAAGTTATAACCATTACTGGGCGTTTGATAGAGCGTTAAAAAATATCGGAGTAACCCAAGGATGTTGCTCTTTAGGCGAAGAGTATTGTAAAACTCCTGAAGAGTTCCCTGAATCCAACAACGCCATTAGAGAAGAAGGACATACTGGTGGAGGACACGGGTATCACGGAGGAAGATGGTAAAATCTTCCTCTACCAAATCTATCTAAAGGAGTTTGTGTGAGACTTATTTCAGCTTTGCTTGCTGGGAGTTTAACTCTATTTGCTATGGGAGGCCATTATGGCGGTTATGGGGGAGGTTACTATCAAGATAGGTATAATGAGTATGGAGATAGATATAATAGATACGATAGATACAATCGTTATCAAACTGCCTCTTTAAATAACGATCAAGTGTATGAACTAGCCTATATGTGGAATGAGGAAAAATTGGCTAGAGACCTCTATTTGAACCTTTATAATCTTTACTCTAATCAATCTCTTGCCCGCCCTTTATATCAGATCGCAACTAGAAGTGAACAGCGACATATGGATGCTGTGGAACGGTTATTAGAAAAGTATGATATTGATGCTACAAATGTGGAGGGGGGATTTAAAGGTCCTTACGATCCTAGAAAACTTCAATCTTTACGAACTGGCGAATTCTCTTTAAAAGAGATTCAATCCCTTTATGATGAACTCTATTCTAAAGGTGCTCAAAGTTTAAGAGATGCGTTAGAAGTGGGGTGTATCGTAGAAGTTACCGATGTGGATGATTTGGAAAAGGCGATGGATATTGCTGGAGATAATGGGGATTTGATCAATGTCTTTAGTTTTTTGAAAAGAGGAAGTTATAACCATTACTGGGCATTTGATAGAGCTTTAAAAAGGATGGGGGTTAGTCAAGGGTGCTGCTCTTTAGGAGAAAAGTACTGTAAAGATTATCCATCTTCTTCTCACGGCGGTGGAGGATACCATAGAGGTGGTCATCACGGTGGTTACGGACGCCACGGTTATGGAGGTGGTAGAGGTTTTTGGGGAGGGTATTAAGCCCCTCTCCTAGGAAAGTGAAATGAAAGTTTTAGTAGTAGAAGATGATAGAGAGCTTAACCATACCATCGCCAAATACCTTACTAAAGAGGGGTTTGAGGTTGAACAGTGTTTTGATACGTTGTGCGCTAAAGATAAGTTGGAAAAAAGCAGATTTGATCTTTTACTTTTGGATGTAAAACTACCTTATGAGGATGGGTTCTCTTTTTTAGAAAACAATCCAGCCCCTCCTACTATCTTTATTACTTCTTTAAATTCCATTGAAGACATAACCAGAGGGTTTAACGCAGGAGCGATTGAGTATATAAAAAAACCGTTCTACCTTAAAGAGTTAAAACTGAGAATAGAGTCGTTATTTAATAAAAATCCTCTAGAAGAGGTAAAAATAGGAGAGATAACCTACTTTCCTAAAAAGTTGATGTTAAAAAGGGATAACACCCTCTTTTACCTAAAACCTAAAGAAGCGCAGCTTTTAGAGCTTCTTATCTCCTCTCCCAATACGATTATTCCCAAAGAGGAGCTATTGGAAAGGTTAGAGGTAAGTGAGGGAGCTTTACGGGCACATGTAAAAAATCTCAGAAAGCTGGTAGGAAAAACCCAAATTGAAACTATTAAGGGAGTAGGATACCGATTTGTTTCCTAGTGAAAAGAAAAGTTTTTATCGTTTCTTAGCTATCTATATCTTTTCAACTCTATTATTGGTGTTAGTAGGGGAGTATTTTTATTACACCTTTGCTTTACACAAAATTGAGGATGAAGAGAGAAGAGAGTTAAAAAAAGTTTCTAACCAGATTCTTTGGAGATTGAAAGAGCTTCATCAAAGCTTTTCTAAAAAGTTGGAATATCCAGTTATTAAAGGGTTTCACAGCGCTATTTTTGATATTGATAAAAACTATCTCATTGGAGATTTTAAACCCAATATCCCTTTACAAGAGGGTAGTTTCATTCAAGGAGACCTTTTCTTTTTGGTTAGAAAAGTTAAACCCCACTATTTAGGGGCAGCCTATTTAGTTGTAGCCAAAAAGAAGGATCAACAAGCCTATAACAATCTTTTAAAAGAGTTATTGGTTTTTACTCTCTTTAGCTTAGTAGTGATAGTGTTAACCGCTGTCATCTTAGGAAAGCTGTTTTTAAAACCTCTAAAAGAGACTGTAACCTTACTAGATAACTTTATCAAAGATGCCACCCACGAATTAAACACTCCTATAAACACCATCATCACAAATATTGAGCTATTTAAAGAGTTTAATCCCCATCTAAAAGAGGATGAGGAGTTAAAAAGGATAGAGATAGCTTCCTGGAGATTGCAAAAGATTTTTAGCGATCTCAGTTTTTTAAAGCTTCACCACAACATCAAAAAAAATATAGAGATTTTAGAGGCTGATGAGATTTTAAGGGAAAGATTGCTTTACTTTCAACCTCTAGCCCTTTCTAAAAGTTTAGCTATCTTTTCAACAATTGAAGAGTGTAAGTTAGAGATGGATAGAAACGATCTAGAAACTCTTTTTGATAATCTAATTTCTAATGCGATCAAATACACTCCTCCACTTAAAGCTATCTATATCACCCTAACTCCTAGAGAGTTGGTTATAAGAGATGAGGGGATAGGGATAGATAAAAAGGATTTAGAGTTTATAACCCACCGTTTTTTTAGAGCCAACAAAGACAAAGGGGGATTTGGACTTGGGCTTGCAATTGTGAGAAAAATATGCGAATATTACGGGTTTGAATTAAGGATCGAAAGCAAAAAAAATAGAGGTACAAAAGTAACAATAAGATGGAGAAAATAACATTTGTACTACTGGTAGAGGTAATAGCTTTTGCAAACGCTCTTCACACCTATTGCGATAGATGCCATCTTCAATATATTCCCTACCAAATGATTTACAAACGCGCCCTTTTGCTATACAGTTCCAAAAGAAGGATATTGGAAAACTTAACCAACTTCTTAATTGATCCTTCCGCTTCAAAAACTATCCTCCCTCCGGGATTAAGGAACCGTTTTGATCCCAATGAACACCCAACCTTTCCAAAAAGTGTAGCACAAGAGGCGATAAAAGAGCTAATTGAACAAGAGGATTTAATTAAACGCTTCTACATCCCCAAAAAAGAGGAGTAACTACTCCCCCACATACTCCCATTTTAAACGATCTCCCTTTTTTAAATCTTTACACGCCCTTTTACCTAAAATCTGAGGTAAATATTTGGGATGAAGACCATAACCGGGTCTAATAGCTCTCACATTTTCTCTACTAAACTTTTCCCCTTTAGCTATCTCCTTTACTACATACAAGCTTCTAGCAAACTCAACTCCCTTTTTAACTTTATAAGAGACTTCCCCTAACATCTTTTCTACGTTCCTAACCGCTTGTACCATTTTTTTAAACTCGTTAGGATCAAGACTAAACTCTCTATCGGGGCTAGGAAGTTTTTTATCTAAAATAAAATGTTTTTCCACAATTCTAGCCCCTAACGTTACGGCGGCAATAGGAGCTTCTATCCCTAAGGTGTGATCGCTAAAACCAACCTCAACTTTAAAAGTATCTTTTAGGTTGGGAATGGTTAAAAGGTTTACCTCTTCTAATGGAGCGGGGTAGGCTGAAGTACATTTTAAAAGAGCTAACTCTACATTATGCTTTTTTACAATTTCAACTACATTTTCTATATCCTCTAAGGTTGCAACTCCCGTAGAGATTATCATAGGTCTTTTTTTACTTGCGGCATATTCGATTAATTCATAATCTCTAATCTCAAATGAGGCGATCTTATAAGCTACCGGTTCTAAAGGCTCTAAGAAATCGACCATCTCCTTACTAAAAGGGGAGCTAAACACCTCCAAATCTAAACTTCTTGCATAATTAAAAAGTTCTTCCTGCCACTCTAACGGCGTCATAGCCTCTTTATAAAGCTCAAAATAGCTCTTACCATCCCATAAAGTTCCCCCCTTAATAATGAAATCCTCCCTTTTACAATCGATCGTCAACGCTTGGGGGGTGTAGGTTTGAAGCTTTATCGCATCCGCTCCCGCTTCTTTGCTAGCATAGATAGTATCTTTAGCAACTTGTAAACTATGATTATGGTTAGCACTAAGTTCTGCAACTATGAAAACTTTTTTAGTGGTATCAAACTTCCCTATTTTCATTGGCCTCCTTTAGCTCTTTGATGGTAGTATCCCAACCGTTGGGCAAAATCAGTTGTTCTTTATCTTTTTTAAAATGAAAAGTTCCCCCTTTGGGTTGTTTTTGCGGTTTTTTCTTACTAAAAGAGAGCTGTTTAAAAAGTTGTTGGATGTGGCGGTGAAGTTTTTTATAAGACTCTTTTAAACTCATCTCTTCATCTAATACTACCCTTTTTTGTAAAAGAATATCTCCGCTATCTATCCCCTCATCGATATAGTGAATGGTAACTCCTGTAGGAGAGTTTTCTAGATGAGACCAAAGATTGGGGTCTGCCCCTTTGTTAAAAGGAAGATAGGAGATGTGAAGATTTAATATTTTATAATTTTGGGTTATCTTTTTTGGAATAATATGGCGGTAGTTGTAGCTAACGATTTGAGTTGGGTTTAACTTTTTTAAAAAAGAGTTGGTTAGAGGTTGGGAGTGTAAAATAACTTTATTTCCTTTTTTAGCTAACCATAGATATAGCGGTTTAGTAGTTTTAAAGTTGTTTGTTAAAAAAAGTATCTTTTCCATACTTTAACTCTTCTTTTCCTAAGATATTTGGAGATAAGTTTTTGGTTTCTAGCAACCTCAATAGCCACAAAAGGTAAATTGGCTTCCATAACTTCCCAGGCTAGAGTACTAGGAGTAATTATCGCCTTTTTAGCTTTTGCTAATCCTTTAGTAACATCTTTATCGATATGTAACTTACACCATCTTCTCCTAGCACAAAATCTTCTTAACTCTTTTAAGTTTCTATTAGCTGAGGTTGTATAAAATTCTATTTTCTCCCTCCCTTTTAACTTCTTTAACACCTTTAAACCTATCCCCTTAGCATCGGTAGCTCCAAAACTTACAAAAACACCTCCTCTTTTTTTAGCTGGAGTGATTGATGGAACTAAAGGGGGAATTAAAGTTACTTTGGTAAAAGGTGGAAGTGATTTATAGCAACTTTTTTTAACATAAGGGTTAGGGTTGATTATCTCATCTACATAATGGGGGTTACATAGGTCATCAAACGCTATCAGTTTTACCTTAGGAAATCTAGTTTTAAACTCCTTTTCTAGAGGGTAAGTAAAGTTGTAATTATCTACTATCACCTCTTTAGGATTAAACTTTTTTACCAGTTCAAAAAACTCTTTTTCACTATCGATTTTTATCTTTTCTAACGGGGTTTCATATCCACACTCTTTACACACGATAACCCACTTTTGGAAATTTTTATACTTCTTTAAAAATCTTAAACTTCTTTTTAGATGACCAAATCCCCTTTTAGCGGAAAAATCTACCCTCAATAGGTTCATAATCTTTCCATCTCTTTTAAAATCTTAAACTTTAATTCCGCTTGAATCAAGTCTTGGGGAGTATCTATATCTTGAACTAAGTACCTAGGGAGAAGAATAGGAATATTTCCATCAAATCTAAATTTCTCCTTTGAAGAGAGCTTTTTCCAATAAAACTGCGCCGCATCGTGGTATACATCTTTTAAATCTTGGCTTCTAGTTTCCATAAACTCAGGAAAGATCATCTTTCCTTTTCCCTCTACGATCTCAAATCCTCTCCAGATAGGAAAATCGTAAGTTGTTGCACTAAAAGAGAAACTTGAATCACTTTCTTTTAACCTCTTTAACCCCTCCTTTAAAAAAGTTGGTTTTAAAAATAGTGCGGTAGGGTAGATCATACAAGCAAACTTAAAATAACCGTTACGATTGAGTTTTTGTATCACATCTTCAAATACATCGATACTAGGGGTAAAATCGTCCGCCAACTCTTTAGGACGCTCTAAAACCTCAGCTCCCCACTCTTTGGAGATGGTAGCGATCTCTAAATCATCCGTAGAAACCACTATCCTATCAAACAGTTCACTCTCTTTTGCAGTCTGGATCGCATAGGAGATTAAAGGTTTACCACAAATAGGTTTAATATTTTTTTTGGGAATCCTTTTACTTCCCCCTCTAGCTGGAATTACGCATAAATTCATCTTCAACCTCTTTTAACACCTCTACCACATACTTCTCTTTTTCTAAAGAAGGAAAAATAGGGATAGAGAACGCTTTTTGATAGTATCGGTACATTTTGGGAAGCTCTTCATCTCCATAACCTAAGCTTTGATAATAGGGTTGCTTATTTATGGGAATGTAGTGAACTTGTAAGCTTACCCCTCTCTTTTTGACCTTTTCAAAGATAAATTTTTTGGGAATATCGCTTAAGAGTACATAAAGGTGGTAAGCGGAGTTGGGATTAAAAGGATAAAGCGGTCTAAAGGAGCTGTTTTTAAAGGCTCGATCATAAAAGCTAGCGATCTCTCTTCTTCTTTTTAAAAAGGAATCCAACTTTTTTAACTGTGAAATCCCTAAAACGCTATGAAGCTCACTCAACCTATAGTTAAAACCAAGCTCAACCATCTCATAATACCAATCCCCTTTTATCAATTCATTATCTTCCCACTCTCCACTTTTCTTTATCCCGTGTGTTCTAAGAAGTTTAACCTTTTGATAGATAGTTTTATCGTTAGTAGCTATCGCTCCCCCTTCAGCTGTGGTTATAATCTTTACAGGATGAAAAGAGAAAGTTGTTATATCACTTGCTTCACAATCCCCTACTTCTCCTCCCTCTTTATACTTTGCACCTAAAGCGTGAGAAGCATCTTCTAAAATTTTTACTCCCATCTCTTTTAAAATATGAAGCTTTTTTTTATTTAGAGGGTTTCCGCTAAAGTGAACTCCAAAGAGGG
The DNA here is from genome assembly GCA_013153095.1 of Campylobacterota bacterium. Taxonomy (GTDB): domain Bacteria; phylum Campylobacterota; class Campylobacteria; order Campylobacterales; family Nitratiruptoraceae; genus Nitratiruptor. The sequence continues at coordinate 28,070 of JAADFB010000029.1, forward strand.
CTTTGATAGAAGAGTCTTTCTTAACCAACTCTATAGCTTTATCCAGATCGATATTTCCATCCTCTTGAATATCAACAAATACAGGAACAGCTCCCGCGTAAAGGATCGCATTTGAGGTAGCTACAAAAGAGTTTGGGGTGGTTAAAACTTTATCCCCTTTTTTTAACAGTGCTAAAGCTCCCAAATGTAAGCTTGCTGTACCGTTTGCAACTGCGACTACATATTTTGCACCTATTCTGTTAGCTAGCCTTTCTTCAAACTCTTCCACTTTAGGACCTGTGGTTAAATAGTCGCTTTTTAAAACCTCTACAACCGCCTCAATATCCTGTTGATCTATAAACTGTTTCCCGTAAGGAATCATATCTTCTCCACCATTTTCAACAACTCCTCTTTTGTGAGCCACCAGTCGTTTTTATCTGAACTATATTCAAACCCTATTTCTACCTCTTCTCCTCTTTCTCCTAACGCGTTGATTTTGTAGTCCACCTCTTTGTTAAACTTGATAGTAGGTTTTATAACAAAATGGTCTTTAAACTCTAATGTTAAGTGGCTATCATCTTTAGGACACATAACTTCGTGTAGTTTTTCACCCGGTCTAATTCCTACAACTTTAATAGGAAGATCGGGAGCTAACGCTTGAGCTAGGTCGACTATTTTCATTGAGGGAAGTTTAGGTACAAAAATCTCTCCCCCTTGCATCCTTTTAAAACTTTTTAATACCAGCTCCACCCCTTCATCTAAAGTGATCCAAAAGCGGGTCATTCTAGGATCGGTGATAGGAAGATATTTTGCCCCCTCTTGGATCAATTTTTTAAAATAGGGAACGACACTCCCCCTACTTCCTACAACATTTCCATATCTAACTACACTAAAAGCGATCTCTTTTGAACCTACGATGTTGTTTCCCGCGATAAAGAGTTTATCACTAGCAAGTTTAGTAGCTCCGTAAAGGTTTATAGGATTAGCCGCTTTGTCGGTAGAGAGGGCGATAACTTTTTTTACCCCATTTTCAATCGAGGCGTCAATGATATTCTGAGCACCTATAACATTTGTTTTTATCGCTTCCATAGGGTTGTATTCTGCTATTGGCACCTGCTTTAAGGCTGCGGCGTGAACTACGTAATCTACCCCCTCCATCGCTCTAATTAGACGCTCTTTATCTCTTACATCTCCAATAAAATATCGCATCCTAGGATCGTTAAACTCTTGAGCCATCTCAAACTGTTTTAACTCATCTCTGGAATAAATTATGACCTTAGAAGGATTATATTTTAAAATCTCTTTTGCAAACCTTTTTCCAAAACTTCCTGTTCCTCCAGTGATGAGAATAGTGCGATTTTCAAACATCCTGCCCCTATTCAAATATTGATTTAAGAATTTTTATAATAATATAACTCAATTTAAACTTTCCTATTAAAAAGGTTTTGAAGTTGAAAGAAGAGAGTTTAAACAGTTTTGATACATTGAAGATAGCAACCCAGTACTGGTATGGCGATCCGATGGTTACAACTATCATCGCGGTAATCTTTTTTCTGTTATTGGCTCTCTTTTTTATTTTGGGATTTATGCTTCAAAAGAGATTGAGAGAGCGAAATATTAAGCGGTTCTTTGAGAGTTTTGCAAAAGAGAAGGGGTTAACTTCTCAAGAGCAAAAGATTTTGTGGGAGTACTCTAGAAAGATGGAAAGAGACCCCATTTTAGTACTTGAATTTAAGGCTCCTTTTGAGAGAGTTATCGACTTTTACATCAAAAACGATCCTTCCCCTAATGAGAAACTGGTAGCTCAAATTAGAAAAAAGTTAGGTTTTGAAGTACAAAGTCCTTTTGTTCCTTTAATCACAACTAAAGATATAGAGATTTTTCAAAACGCTAGAATGATTCTTCCTTCAAATAAAACCGTCTCCGTTGCACTGTATGATAAAGATGAGCATTTTATGTATTGGGCGGTAATAGATGGAGATGTGGAGTTGGCTCCTTTGGATGAGGTAAAGATCGTTTTTGTACGACAAGATGACGGAATATACAGTTTTACTTTACCGGTTAAGGAAGTGATTCGGGAGGGAGGAAAGGTTATAGTAAAACTCCCTCACACCTTTGAGTTAAATAGAATTCAGCGTCGAGAGTATCCTAGAATCAAATTTCACAATAAACCGGTAAAAGTGATCTATTTGGATGAGGAGGGAGAAAACGTTTTTGAAGGAAAAATGATCGATTTGGGAGCTGGAGGGGCTAGGGTTTGTGTAGATGATCGTCCCACAAAACTTTTAAAAATCGGAGCGGGAGAGCCGTTAAAAATCATCTTCTCCCTAGAGGATAGGGAATATGAGTTAGAGAGTAAAGTGTTAGAAAAAGACCCAACCCCCAAAGAGATCTGTTTTAGACTGCTTTTTGAAGGGATTGACGAGGAGACTAAACACGATATTTTAGAGTTTGTTCAACGGGAACAGTTAAGAATTGCTCAGCTAAAGCGGGAGTCTAGGTGAAGAAAAGAAGTTTAGAGTTTTTTATCAAACAAAAAGAGATAGAGGCTAATCAACTCTCCTCTTTTCTTTTTGAATTGGAACTTCAAAAGGAGATGTTAAAAAAGAAGCTTTTAGAGTTAAAGGAAGAGATTGAGAGATTGGATAATACTCCTTTTGAAGACTTAACCCTTTTAGGATTGGCTAAAAGTAGAATTTTAGAGATTAAAAAAGAGCAGCAAGAGTTAAAAGAGGAGATGGAAAAGTTAGAGGAGAAAGTTCAACAAGAAAGAGTTAAATTAGCCGAAATCTTAGGGCAAAAGAGGGCTTTGGAAAAATTAAAAAGTAGGTTAAAGAAAGAGGAGGAGAAAAGAGTTATCGATGAAGAAAATATCTTGGCAAGTGAAAACTTTTTGCGTAAAAACAGTTTTTCTAGTTAGTTTTATAGAAAACTCCCTCTCTGCTCAAACGGAGTGCAAGGAGATAGAAAAAGAGATAGAAAAGTTGGAAAAGTTGCAAAAAAAGATAGAGGAAAGAATAAAAAAGAATGAAGAAATTTTAGCCTCGATTAAAAAGGAAAAAGAGGAGCTAGAGGTTTTTAAGAAAAGATTGGATGAAGAGATTTTAAAACTTCAAAGCGAGCGGTTTAAACGGTTGGCTAAAGATTTTGAGAGTATGGACCCTGAATTTGCCGGAGAAAAGTTATCGATGATGGAGGATGCCAAAATAGCCGCCTATATTCTTTACAATATGAACCCAAGAAAAGCTGGGGAAGCGTTAAATTATGTCTCCCCTAAAATGGTTAGTAAAATCTCAAAAATATTAACACAGCTTAAAAATGGAAAAAAATAGTGTAATAAAACTGGGACTTTTTGCATTAGGATACCTGCTTTTATCAGGGGTGTTAACCTATTACTACTATCTAGATAGAAACCACAAAATAGCTACCTACCTAGAAAAACAGATCTCTTACCTTTTTTATGAGTATCGAAGTGTAAAAACTATCTATCAAAAGCTTTCTTACTTTGCCTTTGATGAGATTTTTAACGATCAAAGATTTATCAAAGCCTTAAAAAGGTTTAGTAAAACCAAAAATCCAAAAGTGTTAAGAGAGGCTCTTTTACCCCATTACAACCTTTTACAACGCTATTCTATTAGATACCTTAGAGTTTTAACACCTCATCAACAAGTGCTTGTAAGTTTCCCTAAACCGCTCACCTCTAAACCTAAAAACCAGCTCCTTTTAGAGTTCCAAAAGCCTATTTATTTCAACAATTCTATTCTTCTATTTTTACAATCGGCTATCTCTTACAATGTGATAAAAGAGAAATTAAATCAGATTTTCGATGGAGAGTATCAATATATCGTTAATGGAGAGTTGATCAACAAAGAGATTTTTAGTTACGATGATTATGTGTTTATCCAAAGCGATTTAAGTAAACAGTTTTTTTATGAAGAAAAACCTATTAGGGCAAACAAAGAGGCGTACTTAGATAAAATCTCCTACCTCATCAATATCAAAATAAAGGATAAGGTTCAAACACAGCTGGAAAAGGGAAAAAGCTTTGCTTTAATTGCGAAAGCTCAAGATCGCTATTACACTGTCGTTTTTTTGGCGTTAAACCGATCTAAAAATGTTGGGTATTTGATCTCCTATAAAGAGGATGATATTGTTGGAACTTTCTATGTGATGTTTTGGAGAAATGTACTTTTAGGTAATCTTTTAATCTTTGGATTGCTAGGATTTTTTTACTATTACCTTTACACCCGCTATAAGTTTGAGGTTATGAGAGTAACTGATAAACTAACAAAGCTTTATAACCGGTTTAAATTTTATAAGATTGCGGAGCAAGAGTTAGCTAGAACTTTACGTTATGATCACCCTCTCTCTTTAATGTTAATCGATATAGACAACTTCAACCAGATAAACAAACAGTACGGCTACGATGTAGGAGATGAGGTTTTAAAAGAGTTTGCAAATCTTTTAAGAAAGGAGGTAAGAAAATTTGATTACCTCTTTCGATGGGGAGGAGATGAGTTTTTGATTTTAACCCCGGAAACTAACGCAAATGAGGCGATGAAATTGGCTCAAAACATTTTGGATCGTCTTCAAAAACATACTTTTGATCAAGTAGGAAAAATCTCTGCAAGCGTAGGGGTAACTCAGCTTTTAAAAGGGGAGAAAACTATCGACTTAATGTTAAAGCGAGCGGATGGAGCTTTACATAAAGCAAAAACGGAAGGGGGTAACAAGGCTATTCTAACGATTTAATCGCATACCACGCTTGTCCTAAAGCTATTCCCCCATCATTAACAGGAGTTTGAGTTGGAAAGAAACAGAATCGCCCCTTTGCCTCTTTTAAGATCAACTCTAACAAAGTTTTATTTTGAAATACCCCTCCAGTTAACCCTATTCCTAAATTTTCTCTACTAGCTATCTCTACTACAATAGAGGCTAAAGTGTTTAAAAATTTAGAAGGTAGATTTTTTCTCTCTTTTATGATTGTTTCCCAATCCAGTTTTATAACTCCTTCTTCTATTTTCCATTCGAATCTACCTTTTTCACTTGAGTCGTAAGCTTTTTCAACCAACATCCCAGTATACCCTTCATACTCTCCTATTTTAGTGAGGTTGGAAAAGTAAGCGATCGCATCAAACATTCTACCTACTGAGCTGGTATAAAAAGCAATCCCTTTTTTATAAGCTATTTCAAAAAGTGGATCATTAACTTCCAAGTTGCTATGTTTTAAAAAGCTTTTAGCAATCAACTCTATCCTTTTTATAGCTTTCTCCCCTCCCACAATTTTTATATACTCAAAGTGATATTTCCTCCTATCCTCAACAAACACCTCCCCACCCCAAATCTTTCCATCATCTCCATATCCAGTTCCATCCCACGTAAAAATCGCTAACTCTTTATTTTTTTTCTCTATTAGTTCTAGTTCCGCTTTTAATGCGTAGGCGTGGGCGAGATGGTGTTGGAGAGGGATTTTTTTTACACCTGTTAACTTTTTAGCAAAGAGGGAAGTTTCATAATGGGGATGTTTATCAAAAACTACTATTTGAGGTTTAAAAGAGTAGATTTTTTTTAAATCTTCTACAACCTTTTTAAAATATTCAAAACTTTCTATCGTTGAAATATCTCCAATGTAAGGGGAAAGGATTAAACTGTTTTCAAACGCTAATGCAATACTGTTTTTCTTTCTTGCCCCTATAGCCAAAATGGAAGGTAGATTTTTGGGAATAAAAAAACTTTTAGGTGCATACCCTCTAGAGAAGCGGTAAAAAAGCTTTTTACCTTGAACTTGTGTAACTACACTATCATCACACCCTCTAGCGATCTCTCTTTCATAATCTAAAATGTAAGGGGTAAACTTTTCCACCTCCTTTTTTTGAAGTGCTATAGGGGTGTTGGATATATTAGCGCTGGTTACGATTAGGGGATCGTTTTGTAAAAGAAGGTAATAAATGGGAGTGTAGGGAAGAAAAACTCCTAGTCGATCTAAGTTTGGAGCAACCTCTTTTAACTCCCTTTTAGCTTTTACTACCACAATTGGCCGCTCTTTAGAAAGAAGCAGTTTTTCCTCTTGTGGGGTTAAGTTGCAGTAGTTTTTAATGGTAGAAATAGAAGGGAACATCAATGCAAACGGTTTTAGGGAGCGTTTTTTTATCTCTCTTAATTTTCTAGCACCCTCTATTTTTGCAACCAGATGAAACCCTCCTATCCCCTTGATGGCTACAACTTCTCCTTCTTCAATCTTTTTTCTTATCTCTTGGACAGCTTCGATCCCCTCAAACTTATCAAATCTAACTTTAGGTCCACACTTTAAACACCCTATAGGTTGAGCGTGGTAAAACCTACTGGAAGGATCGTTATACTCCTTTTCACACTCCCTACACATCTTAAACGGCGCCATTGTGGTATTTTTTCTATCATAAGGAAGGGAGGTAATGATGGTGTATCTAGGGCCACAGTTGGTACAGTTAATTAGCGGGTAAAGATAGCGTCGATTGGTAGGATCAAACAGCTCTTTTAAACACTCTTGACAAACGGCTACATCGGGAGAGAGGAAGGTTTTACCAATTCCCTCTTGACTTTGTAAAATTTTAAAAGGTTTTTTGGCTTCACATTCGCCCAAAATCTCTATTTTTTCAATCTTTGCCAAAGGGGGAAGTTCTGCTTGAAGAGCTTTTAAAAACTCTTCACTCCTTTCTATACAGATTTCAACCCCATCAGCTCTATTTTTTACATAACCTCCTAAATTTAAGCGGGTAGCTATCTTGTATACAAAAGGTCTAAATCCAACCCCTTGTACTACTCCTTTTATTAACAGTTTAAAGGTTGTGCTCCTTTTTATACTTCATCACTATCGCGTATGCTTCATCTTTTAACCTTAGTTTTTCCAACTTCAACTTCTCCAACTCCACATCGTCTAAATAGTCTCTCTCTTTTACCTTCTTTTTTAATTCTTCATGTTTTTGAAGGATTTTATCAAATCTAGGATTTTCCTGTCTAATCTTTTTAATAAGCTCTTGTGGAAACTCTTCTAGCATCTTTCACTCCTTTGCAAAAATTATAACCTTTTGAGATTAACTACGGTATTCCGCATTGATCTTTACATACTCATACCCTAAGTCACACCCGTAAGCTTTAAATCTTCCCTTTCCAACCCCTAGATCGCAGTAGATAGTAAACTCTTCTCTTTGCATAATTTTTCTTGCATCCTCTTCGTTTTGGCTTAAAATCTTCCCCCTATCAAACAAAACTACATCTTCAAATGCGATCCTTAATCTCTCTTCATACGCTTCAACTCCGCTAGCTCCAATCGTAGAGGCGATCCTTCCCCAGTTTGGGTCTTCTCCAAATAAAGCTGTCTTTACAAGCAAAGAATTGGTTAAAGCTTTAGCCGCTCTTTTAGCCTCATTTTCATCTTTAGCCCCGCTCACTTCAAACCCAACCAGTTTAGTCGCCCCTTCCCCATCTTTTACGATCAACAGTGCTAGATAGTGCATAACTTTTAACAGCGCAAACTCAAACGCCTCTTTATCATACACTTTACTTTTACGGTTAGTAAGTAAAAAGACGGAGTCGTTGGTAGAAGTATCTCCATCCACACTAATGGCGTTAAAGGTTCTATCTACAAACTTTTTTAGCCCCTCTTCCATATCGCTCCTAGGAACGGCCGCATCGGTTGTAATAAAAGCTAACATTGTAGCTAAAGAGGGGTTTATCATCCCTGCCCCTTTTGCTACTCCTGCAATGTTAAAGCTTCTTCCATCCTCTAGTTTTACTTCAAAGGCGATCTTTTTGGGAAAAGTGTCGGTAGTTAAAATGGAAAGTGCAAACTTCTCTTCATCTTTGGATTTGAGCTTAATCTTTTTTAACGCAGGAATAATCTTTTCTTTAGGAAGCCTTTCTCCAATCACTCCGGTAGAACTCATAAAAGGGTTTTTAACTTCAAAAGGGAGAGAGGATAAAATATCCTCAATATCTTTAATTCCCGCCTCTGCGGTCATAGCGTTGGCATTTTTAGAATTGACTAATAAGAAGTTGCTGTGAGTTATTTGATGGCGTTGAAAATGTTTAATGGGAGCTGCTTGGAAACGGTTTTGAGTAAAAAGGGCGACTACCTCAAAAGGGGTATCGCTATAGATAAACCCAAGATCGTACCCATCCTTTTTTAATCCAGCCTTCACTCCTCCACAATAAAACCCTTTCACACCAGCAATACCATCTTCAAGCGGGAGAAGCATAAAGCTCATAGCAGTTCCTTTTGGAAGCCCTCCAAGAGGGGGAAGTGAAGTTTTAAAGAAGCTCTTTTAAGTTCTCGATCTGGAAGTTTTTCTTGCGTAGGATTCTAAGCCCTTTTGCACTAACTTTTATTCTTTTTCTTGTACCATCAGGTAAAGTTATTCTCACCGTCCTAATGTTTGGGAGGAATCGTCGCTTAGTTTTGTTATTCGCGTGGCTTACATTATGCCCGCTCATTGGGCGCTTTCCTGTGATTTTACAAACCTTTGACATCTGCCCATCCTTCAACTAGATTTTAGTTTGCAATTATAACCATATTCACTAAAAGAAACCTTAATGGTTTTGGTATAATAACAACTAATTTTGTCAGAAGGAAAAAGATGTTAATCGCTCCTAGCATCTTGAGCGCAGATTTTGGAAATCTAACTAGTGAAGTTCAAAAGGTATGCCAAGCTAAAGCAGATATGTTACATATCGATGTTATGGATGGACATTTTGTTCCAAATTTAACCTTTGGACTTCCTATAGTGGAAGCGATAGATAACGCTAGTACGATCCCGTTAGATATTCACCTAATGGTAGAAGACAACTCCTTTTTTGTAGAGATGTTTGCCCCGTTAAAACCTAGATTTATCTCCTTCCATTTTGAAAGTGAAAAACATCACCATCGAGTTATCCAAAAAATTAAAGAGTTTGGTATCTCTCCCGCTATCGCTATCAATCCAGCTACCTCTATTGAGAGTGTGAAAGAGGTGATAAAGTATGTGGATATGGTGCTTTTAATGAGCGTTAACCCCGGATTTGGAGGACAAAAGTTTATCCCTATCTATCACAAAATAAAAGAGGTTAAAAAGGTAGCTCCTACCGTTTTGGTTGAGGTAGATGGAGGGGTAAACGATCTAAACGCCCCTAAACTTAAAGAGGCTGGAGTGGATATTTTGGTAGCGGGAAGTTATGTTTTTAAACACTCTAACTATGAACAAGCGATAAAAAGTTTACGTGTATGAGAGTTAAAATCTGTGGAATCACCAACCTTGAAGACGCTTTAGATGCTATTAAATTTGGAGCGGATGCGTTGGGATTTGTGTTTTATGAAAAATCTCCTAGATATATCTCCCCATCTAAAGCTAAGGAGCTTATTGCCCAACTCCCCCCTTTTGTAGAAAGGGTTGGATTGTTTGTAAATGAACCTCCTAAAAAGATTGAAGAGATTTTTAAAACTACTCAAATCTCCTTAGCGCAGTTACACTTTGATATAGATGCAACTTTCTTAAACTCTTTAGATGTTCCAGCTTTACCGGTGGTAAGGGCAAAAGAGCCTAACGATTTGGAAAAGTTTAAAGATCGTTACCGTCTAGTAGACCCTTTTGTAAAAGAGTATGGAGGAAGTGGAAAAAGGTTACCGTTAGAGTGGTTTGAGGGGATAGATTGCTCTAAAATAATTTTAGCAGGCGGTTTAACCCCTCAAAATGTTGAGGAAGTTAAAAGATTTTCTTTTTATGGAGTTGATGTTAGCAGTGGAGTTGAAGCAAAAAAAGGCAAAAAAGACCCAAAAAAAGTTAAAGAGTTCATCCAAAAAGCAAAATCTCCCACCTTTAGAGAGGCTTGTTAAACGCTTAATTTATCGCTCCTATCCAAAAGAGCATTTTTTCAAGTTACTAGGGCAGATTTTTAAAGATAATCCTGAGCTGCTTTACCAGCTTCTTTTAGCTCAAGGATTTCCTTTAGAGGAAAGGAAGGCAAAAATCTTTTTAAAAACAGCTAAAAACTCCTTAAAAGATCAAGAGTTTGTGGTAGTGGACATTGAAACCAACGGAAGTAAACCCAGTATGCATCAAATTTTAGAGATTGGAGCGATCAAGTTTAAAGGGAATGAGATTTTAGGAAGTTTTGAGAGTTTAGTGTACGCGTTAGAGATTCCAGAATATATCACTCAATTAACCGGAATAGAGGTTAGCCATCTAAAAAATGCTCCCACTGAAGAGGAGGTCTTATTAAAATTTAAACGGTTTTTGGGAGATGCCGTTTTTGTAGCTCACGATGTAAATTTTGATTACAACTTTATCTCTTCTAAACTTCAACAGTTAGGATATGGGGAACTTTCAAATCGAAAGCTCTGTTCTATCGATCTAGCTAAAAAAACTATTCCTAGTCAAAGATACGGGTTAGAGTTTTTAAACAAAAGTTTAGGAATAAATACCCCCACTAGCCATCGAGCCTATGCGGATGCTTTAACGGCCTATAAAGTTGTTCAACTAGCGCTTAAAAAACTCCCTTCCAAAGTTAAAAACGCGGAGGATTTGATCAGTTTTAGCAAAGGAAGGAGGTTTTAGCTCCTTTCCTTCCGTTTTATAAGTTCATCTATAATCTTAGCCCCTAACAGGTCTCCCCAGTTGTTTATAGCGGTTCTAAACATATCCAAAAAGCGATCTACGGTTATGATTAAGGCGATATATTCAGTTGGTAGCCCCACGCTATCTAAGATCATTGTCATCATTATCAATCCAGCTCCCGGAATCCCAGCCGCTCCAATGGAAGCAAAAGTTGCAGTTATAAAGATGGTTATTTGTTGAGATAGGGTTAAATCTACTCCGCTAATATTGGCTATAAACATCACCGCTATCGATTCATATAGTGCTGTTCCGTCCATATTTATCGTAGCTCCTAGAGGTAATACAAACCCAGCTACTTTTTTACTAACTCCCCCTTTGGTTTGGGCAACTTCAATACTTACAGGAAGGGTAGCGGAGCTGGAAGCGGTGGAAAAAGCGATTAATGGAGCTTCTTTGATCTTCCAAAAGTAGCTGTAAGGGTTAAATCTCCCCACAAAATAAGCGATAGCGGGAAGAGTTATAAAGGCGTGTAGAAAGAGGGCTACCAACACAGTTATCACATACCCATAAAGGTTTAAGATAGGTTCTAATCCGCTTTTAGCTACGGTGTAAGCGATCAGGAAAAACACCCCTATAGGGGTTAAGGTAATTATCCATTTAGCCAACACCATCATAGAATCGTTTACACTATCAAAAAAGTTATAAAGGGTTTGCCGTTTAGGAGGTTGGATAAAAAGCGATGCAACGCTAAAAAGGATAGTAAAAAAGATAATAGGTAAAATCGCTCCTGAACTTAACGCTTCAAAAATATTTCCCGGAACAAAAGAGAGAATAAAGTCTCCCAAACTTAACTCTTTAGGTTGAATCTTTTCTACCGTTTCGATAGGTTGAATTTGAAGATCGGCACCAGGGTTAAAAATATTAACAACTACCAAACCTAAACTTACTGCTAATGCGGTGGTAGAAAGGTAGTATAAAAACGCTTTTATCCCTATCGATTTTAACTCCTCTTTGCTGTCTAAAGAGGTGATTGCAACAAAGATACTTGCTACAACCAAAGGGATAATTAACATCTTCAACAGTTTTAAATAAAGTTCACCAATAAATTTTAACTCCAATGAGGGGGTTTTAAAAAAGTATCCAAACACTATTCCTAGCACAATTGCCAGTAAAGTTAGATTCTCTACATTTAAGAGCTTTTTCATCAACTCTCCTTTTACAACTCATCCAAATAGATAAGCTTAACTTTATTTAGCATCTCTTTAGACTCTTTTAACGCCTTTATGGTGGCTGGATGTGGGTGTCCAATTGCGATCGCAAATCCTTTTCGTTGAGCCTTTTTAATCGCCTTGGAGATCTGTTTTTTGATATAGTTTACATTTTGTACATTATCCAAAAATATATCCCTTCCTAAATACTTTCTCCCTAAATCTCTCATCAGTTTGGGGACTTTAGTTTTTGGGGTGGTTCTACTATCTACAAAGATAAACCCGTAACTATCCAACACCTCTACTAACCTCTCCATCGCCTCATAATTGGCGGTAAATCTACTTCCGGTGTGGTTGTTGATAAATCTAGCTTCTGGAAAAAGGTCTCTAATTTTTCTAATTCTTCTTTCAAACCTTTCAGTTGAATCTTGGATATGGAGCGTATCTTTTTCATCAAACCTTAAACCTACCGCTTCCAAAGGAAGATGTACCATATAATGCTCCACTTTTTTAGCGTGGGTTGGAGTGTAGGGATGTTTTCTATTGGGAGGAAAAAAGGAGAGGTTTAAAGGCAACCCTACACTTTTTAACGCCCTAACCTGATAGTTAAATGCTACATCATCGATAATAATTGCTAATTTAGGTAACTCTCCAAAAGAGGCTATGGAAGAACTATTAGAACTCTCAACGCTAACGGTTAGATTTTCCTCTTCCTGATAATCTTCAATCTCCGAAAGCTCTACCCGTTTTAAAACTTTTTTTAAAACCTCTTCTTCCCGTTTTTTTAGAGGTTCAATATCGATTAAGGGTTGTTGTTGAGGTTTGGGGTAGATATAGTAGGCAATAGCTAAAAGTAAAGAGATAAGAATTGCAGCGGTTACGATTATTGCATAGTTTAAAAATTTACGATCCATAGAGAAAGGGGCAAGCCCCTTAGTTTTTCTCTTTATCCACTATCTTTTGAATCCACGGCATCATCGATCGTAACCGTTTACCTACCTGCTCAATTGGATGGTTTTCGCAGTTTCTTCGCTCCGCTGTCATTCTAGGATAACCTGTCATCCCTTCAAGGATAAAATCTTTAGCAAACTTTCCGTTTTGAATCTCTTTTAAAATCTCTTTCATCGCTTGACGGCT
>JAADFB010000052.1 GCA_013153095.1 Campylobacterota bacterium
ATTTTTAACCGGGTTTGGGATCGGGTACAATCCCCCGCAAGAGAAAAGCTTTTTAAATATGTTCAAGAAGATTTAACTAAAACCAATAAGAACAAACTCCCCGAGATTTTTAAAGAGGAAGGAATAAAAGCCTAGCTCTTTAGAGCTGGGAGCTAAAACCCCCCTTGAATCCTCTCTACCTCCTCCCAAGTTAGTTTCTTTTCTGGTTTAAAAAGGTGATAAAGGTATCTTGCAAACATATCTGTTTCAATATTTACCCTTCTGCCAATGGTATAGAAGTTAAAGAGGGTCTTTTTTAAAGTTATAGGAACAACCGTTACTCTAAATTGATCACTAAACACCTCATTTATCGTTAAACTGACCCCATCAATTGCGATTGAGCCTTTTGGGATTACAAATTTGATATACTTTTGTGGGAGCTGAATGAAGAAATCTTTAGAGGAGGGGTTGGAGACAACTTTTTTTATGATCCCAACGCAATCGATATGTCCTTGAATAAAATGCCCCTCAACTCTATCTCCCAACCGCAAGGCGGGTTCCATATGGACGCGATCTTTGAAATTTTCAACAGCCACAACCTTTTTAGTTTCATCTCCTAGTTCAACCTCAAAACCGTTATTATGGAGTTTAGTTACACTTAAGCAAACTCCATTTATCGCTATCGAATCTCCTATTTTTGGTCGATAATGGGATTTGAGTCTTAAAACTTTGCCATCAAACGCTAAAACCGGAGCTATCTCGTGTATTAACCCTGTAAACATTTTTCCCCTTAAAATCTCATTTAAAAGGTTAAAGATGTATGATGTTATTGTCGTAGGGGGCGGACACGCAGGAATCGAAGCAGCATTAGCGTCCGCCCGAATGGGTATGCGTACTTTAATGGTAACAATTTTAGCTGAACAGATTGGAGCCGTTAGCTGTAACCCCGCAATTGGAGGGTTGGCTAAAGGGCATCTGGTTAAAGAGATCGACGCTTTAGGTGGCCAAATGGGGATCAATACCGATAAAACCGGTATCCAGTTTAGAATTCTTAACGCCTCAAAAGGTCCTGCTGTAAGGGGTAGTCGCGCTCAAATAGATATGGATCAATACCGTATCTGTATGCGAAACACTATCTTAAACACTCCCAACTTAACAGTAACTCAAGAGATGGTGGAACGACTACTGATTCGAGGAGATGAGGTTAGAGGTGTGGAGACCAATTTGGGAAATGTTTACCATGCTAAAAAGGTTATTTTAACTACGGGAACTTTCTTAAAAGGGTTAATCCATATTGGAGAGATTAGACAGGAAGCTGGAAGAGTGGGAGAGTTTCCTTCAAACGCTTTAGGCGAAAATTTAAGGGATTTAGGGTTTAGGGTAGGTAGATTGAAAACTGGAACCTGTGCAAGGATCGATGCAAAAAGTATCGACTTTTCAAAAATGGAGATTCAACCCGGAGATGAAAACCCTTCCCCGTTCAGTTTTAGGACTTCTAAAGAGGAGTTTAACCCTACTCAGCTCCCGTGCTATGTAACCTATACCAATGAGAGAACCCACGAAATAATAGAATCCAATTTCCACCGCGCTCCGCTTTTTACCGGGCAGATTGAGGGGATTGGACCTAGATATTGTCCTAGTATCGAAGATAAGATATACCGCTTTAGAGATCGGGGTAGGCATCACGTATTTGTAGAACCTCAAACTAAGCAGGCAACTGAGTACTACCTCAACGGGTTAAGTACCTCATTACCTCCCGATGTGCAGATTGAGATGATTAGAAGTGTAAAAGGATTGGAAAATGCCAAGATTGTTAGATTTGGATATGCGATAGAGTACGATTATGTAGACCCTACCGAATTAACCCACACCTTAGAAACTAAAAAGATAAAAGGGCTTTATCTAGCTGGACAGATTAACGGAACTACTGGGTATGAGGAAGCGGCGGCTCAAGGTTTGATGGCAGGAATAAACGCCTCTTTAGCGGTGTTGGAAAAAGAGCCGTTGGTGTTAAGAAGGGATGAGGCGTATATTGGGGTTTTGATCGATGATTTGGTAACTAAGGGAACCAATGAACCGTATCGGATGTTTACCAGTCGGGCAGAATTTAGACTTCTTTTGCGAGAAGATAACGCCGATTTAAGATTAATGCCTTATGGACATCGACTTGGATTGATCGATGAGGATAGCTACGCTAAGATGATGAGAAAAAAGGAGGAGATTAGAAAAGGGTTAAGTTATTTAGAATCAACTTTTTTAACTCCTAACAAAGAGACACTAAACTTTTTACAAGAACTAGGGGAAGAAAAGATCACCGATAAAATCTCTTTAAAAAATCTTGCCGCTCGTTCCAGCTTTACTATTGAGAAACTAGAAAAGATCGCTCCTGAACTTAAAAACCTCTCCTTAGAAGCTAGGGAGCAGATTTTAATTGAAGCAAAATATCACCAATATATCAAAAAACAGCAAGAACAGATAGAGCAGATGAATAAGCTCTTAAGCGTAAAAATCCCAAAAACTCTAGATATAGATTCTATTAGTGGACTTTCCAATGAGGTAAAAGAGAAGCTTAAAAAATTTAACCCGCCAACTCTCTTTGAGGCGAGTCGAATTAGTGGAATAACCCCTGCAGCTTTAGAGATTTTACACATCTATATCAAGATGCATCAAAAGGAACAGCAGTGACTATCTACTTTTACGCGTATAGCGATAATAGAAAAGGGTTAGAAAGTGTTAGAAGAAGTGCGGCATTGGCTAAAGAGTTGCAAAAAGAGTTTGAAGTCTATTTTATGACTACCGAGTTTAGAAGTGCAACTTACGCTAAAAGAGTGTTGGGAGTAAAAAAAGCGGTTGGGATAGAGGATTTTAGAAATAGTGCAAATATAGCTCCCAGAGGCTCAGTTCTTATTTACGATAGCCAAGAGCATAACGAAACAATTCATCAGGAAATGATTGAATATTTCAAGACATTTTTTAGAATTACTTATAATCCAAACGACAAACCTAAAAAAGGGGAGTACCTCATCTCCCCTTATCCTTTAGGAGAAAATTGTATCGAATCTATTTTAGTGGATATGGAGTTTTTTAAGCCTTCAAAAAAGGAGATAGAAAGAACTCTATTTTTTGGGGATAGTGATTATGAAAGAGAGTTAGAAAAGTTCGCGCCTGCAATAGCCGATCTAAACTTTTCACTCTTAGAAGGGTTCTATTTTTTTGTAGATGTTGAGGAGAAGGTCAAAAACTATTTTGTTGAGGTATATCCAAGTGAGGAGTATATAGAAGTTATTAAAAGCTCAAAACTGCTTCTAACCACCTCTTTGCAAACTGCACTAGAAGCTACTGCTAGTGGAGATAAAGTTTTATTTCTGGATAATAAGGGTAAAGAGAAAAAAATTTTAGAAAATATTGGTATTAAAATTTTAGATTTTTTTAGCCCTTTAAAAATTAAACAGGAGTTAGACCAGATACAACCCCCTGATCCCTCCCTGTTGATAACGAAAAATGTGGAAAAAACCGCCAAAATTGTGAAAGAGTTGATAAAAAGCGAAACTTAGCTTATAGATAACTTAAATTTATATTATTTTAAAACAATTTGTACTAAAATAAGGTGGTTTAGAAAACTTTTAAAAGGATTGTCTATGGCAAAAAGCAGACGAGACTTCCTTGGTATGGTCTTTGGTGGTTTCGCAGCTGCAGGTGGACTTGCGGCGCTATATGCGATGAAACGCACTTGGGACCCTCTACCAAGCGTTATGGCTGCTGGGTTTACTACCGTCGATCTCTCCCCGATGAAACCTGGAGAGTTTCGAACCGTCACTTGGCGAGGTAAACCTATCTTTATCCTTCGAAAGGATAAAACCGATCTAAAAATCTGTAAAGATCAAGATGTTCAAATAAATGGGGAGGATTTCCTAGTTAGGATAGGACTTTGTACCCATTTAGGTTGTATTCCAGCTTGGCAACCGGATCGAAAGATTTTTAAGTGTGCTTGCCACGGTGGTGAGTTTGATGCTTGCGGTACCAACATATTTGGACCTCCTCCTAGACCGTTTGATATTCCTCCTTTTAAAATTGAAGGGACAAAACTGGTAATTGGTGAAGAGGGACCCGAGTATAAAAAACTAGTTGGTAAAGCGTAAGGAGCGGGAATGGCACAGTTTACAAAGGCAAATAGTTTATATGAATGGCTAGATCAACGGCTAGCCCTTAGTAAACTCTGGAAGGTGTTAGCGGCAGAGTATTGGATCCCCAAAAATATAAACTTCCTTTGGGCGATGGGTGTTGTGCTAGTGACGATGTTTACCATCCTTGTCATTAGCGGAATTTTTCTACTAATGTACTACAAACCCGATACTAAGTTAGCTTTTGATAGCGTAAACTACACTATTATGCAAGAAGTTTGGTTTGGGTGGCTGTGGCGACATATGCACGCGGTCGCGGCGTCGGTAGTGTTTTTGGTGATTTATATCCACATGTTTACAGGAATCTACTACGCTTCCTACAAGCGCGGGCGTGAAATGATTTGGATTTCGGGAATGCTTCTATTTGTAACCTTTAGTGCGGAAGCGTTTAGCGGATATATGTTACCTTGGGGACAGATGAGTTATTGGGCGGCTCAAGTTATTACCAACCTTTTTGGTGGAATCCCATTTATTGGCGATGACTTGGTTGTTTGGATTAGAGGTAACTTTTATGTTTCCGATCCTACCTTAACTAGATTTTTTATGCTTCACGTGTTTTTACTTCCACTTGTGATTATGATGTTGATAGGTCTTCACTTTTACACTCTTAGAATTCCTCACGTAAATAACCAAGATGGGGAAGAAATCGATTTCGATGCGGAAGCTGAAAAGTATAAAGCGGGCTTGAAGAAAGAGTCTAAAGTTATCCCTTTCTGGCCGGTATTTTTAAGCAAAGATTTCTTTGTACTTGGAATCTTTATGATCTTTTACTTCTTTTTGGTGTTTTACCATTACGATTTTGCAATGGACCCTATCAACTTCGATCCCGCTAACCCGATGAAAACACCTCCTCACATCTATCCAGAGTGGTATTTCTTATGGAGTTATGAAGTTTTAAGAGGGTTTTTCTTTGATGTTGGGCCTTTAAGTGCGATGGATATTGGTTTAATTGCGTTTGGAATTGCAAACGTTATCTTTTTCTTTATCCCGTGGCTAGATAGGTCTCCAGTTGTGGCTCCTGCTCATAAACGGGGTGCATTCTTTTATTGGTTTTGGGCATTACTAATCGATATGATCATTTTAACTATTTGGGGTAAACTCCCACCAACAGGTATAAATGCATGGATAGGATTTTTTGCATCTATCACCTTTTTACTCCTACTACTTGTAATTCTTCCTAAAATCACCAAAAAAGAGGCTCAAAGAGCAGGAGGTGCGGTATGAGAGAGTTGAAGATTTTAGCAATTGTGATCTTTTTTACTTTAGTAACCTATTGGGGAGTAGAGCCTTTTGCTCACTCCATTATGCACCCGCACCACGAACCTGCAACTTTTAAGTATGAAGATTTAAAACCGTTGAATAAAAAAGGTGATCCCAAGCGGGGAATGAAAGCGATCGTTAATAACGGATGTGTGGGGTGTCACTCAATTAAAGCTGCAAATGTTCCCGCTCCAATGGACCCAGTAACCGCAAGTGCAAGTTATGGGGTCAATCCTCCAGATTTAAGCTTAGCTGGAGCGTTGTATGATGAGAAGTTTTTGGCAAATGTGATCGTAAACCCAGCTCACGCTATGAAACTTGACCATAAATTTGGGGATAATAAACCGTTCCCGATGCCAAACTTTTATGGAAACGCTCAAGACTTAGCCGATATTATCGCTTACTTAAAAGCGTTGGCAAAACATCAACAACTCACTCCTAAAGCCGCTTTTATTAATGCGTGTGGACGTTGTCACGATATGAAGTATGACAACTGGTATGTAATTGGACCAAAACCGAAAATGGATACCGAACTTGAAAAGGCGGAGTTTAATCTAAAACACGCTCAATACCAAGCTAACCTCAAGAACTATCTAGGTACCAACCCACCCGATTTAAGTATGTACATAAGAAGTAGAGGGGAGGAGTATATTAGAGATTTTGTAGAGGATCCTCAAAAACTGCTCCCAGGGACAGCGATGCCTAGAGTTGGTTTAACCAAAGAGGCTACTTATCAAGTTATTGAGTATATGGAAAAAGTGGGAGATCGCAAAAAAGATAAGCGAAACTTCCTAGGAGCGTGGGTACTTCTTTACTTTGTAATCTTCTCAATTTTAGCTTACCTCTGGAAAAAACAGATCTGGAAAGAGGTAGAGTAATCGAAGGGGCTCCCCTTCGATTTTCCTTCTAAATCTGCTACAATTCCTAAAAAATCCTTTTTGAAAAGATAAAAAATGCTCAAAGATGGACACGGGCGAATAGTAAACTATTTGCGTATCTCTTTAACGGAACGGTGTAATTTTAGATGTCAGTACTGTATGCCGGAAAAGCCTTTCTCTTGGGTTCCTAAAGAGAATCTTTTAAGTTTTGAGGAGCTGTTTAAGTTTGTAAAAGTTGCTATCGATGAAGGGATTACTAAAATTAGACTAACCGGCGGAGAACCGACTCTACGAGCCGATCTAGATAAGTTTATAAAGATGATTTGCGATTATAAACCCTCAATAGATTTAGCGATGACAACTAACGGCTACCTTCTGAGCGAGATAGCTAAAGATTTAAAAAAAGCGGGTTTAAAAAGGTTAAACATCTCCTTAGATAGTTTAAATCCTAAGATTGCAAAACTGATAGCGGGGAAAGATGTTTTAGAAAATGTGTTAAAAGGGATCGAAGCCTCTTTAGCTGTAGGGTTGAAGGTAAAACTTAATATGGTACCTTTGCTAGGGGTTAACGATAGGGAGATTGTAGATATTTTAGAGTTTGCAAAAGAAAGAGGAGTGCAGGTTAGATTTATCGAATATATGGAAAATGTACACGCCCACAGCAACTTAAAAGGGATGAACGGGAGAGAGATTTTAGAGAGGATAAAAGAGAAATATGAGATCGAAAAGATTGGAAGGAAAGGAAGCAGCCCCGCCTTTTTGTATAAGTTGAAAGGAAGTGATTACATCTTTGGATTAATAGACCCCCATAAACACGATTTTTGTGAGAGCTGTAATAGAATTAGACTGACCGCTGAAGGGTATCTAATTCCCTGTTTATACTTTGATGAGGCGATGAGTATAAAGGAAGCTGTAAAACAAGGAGAGATTGATAAGGCGGTAGAGATTTTAAAAGAGGTGTTGGCCAATAAACCTAAAGAAAATAGATGGGGTTACGCCACCTCTAACAGAGCTTTCTATGAGACTGGAGGGTAGATGATTTATCTGGTTGAGAGTTTCTACTCTATCCAAGGGGAGGGAAAATTAGCAGGAGTTCCTTCACTATTTTTTAGATTTGGGGGGTGTAATTTAAAATGTCCCAACTGGGGGGAGTATTTTTTTAAGGGTAAAAAGGTTTTTGGGTGTGATAGTGTTTTTGCGGTTAATGCTAAGCTGTTTAAAGAGGATTGGAAAAAGATAGAAGAGCCTACCCAATTGATAGAGATCTATCAAGACTTAACTAAAGAGTTGGATTTTAAACCTGCCATAGTACTAACTGGAGGAGAACCGCTTTTATACTGGGATGATGAGGTTTTTTATAAATTTGTGGAGTTTTTAGTTAAAGAGAAACTGTTAGTTACCATCGAAACCAATGGAACGATCCAGTTAGATTTTAAACGCTTCCCCGCGTATAAAGAGGTTATCTTTTCACTTTCGGTAAAACTCTCCAATAGTGGAGAACCGTATGAAAAAAGGGTAAATAAGAAAGCATTAGCAACGATTTTAGAACACAGCCCTTATAGCTTTTTTAAGTTTACTTTAGATAAAGGGTTGATAGAGTTTAGGGCATTTGAGGAGATTATGGATATAATTGAGCCGTTTGAAGGGGTTGAAGTGTTTTGTATGCCGTTAGGAGATAGGGTAGAACAGCTTAGAAAGAACGATAAAGCGGTAGCAGAGTTTTGTTTAATTTACGGTTTTACTTATAGTGATCGACTTCAAATTAGATTATGGAATAGGAACCGAAAAAGATGATTATTAGAAAGCTTTATAAATTTGAAAATGCCCATATCGTTCGCAACTGTACTACCCGCCGCTGTAGTCAATCTATTCACGGACACTCCTATAAAGTTGAGCTTTTTTTTAGATCCAATTATTTGGATCGTGGAGGGATGGTTTACGACTTTGGATTAACTAAACTTGTAATAAAAGAGTTGATAGATTCTTTTGATCACGCTATCACTCTTTGGAGTAGAGATGATCCAAACTATTTAGCTGATATGAAAAAGTGGAGTAGACGCTGGGTAGAACTCCCTGTAAATCCAAGTGCAGAACAGTACGCAAGAGTGTTCTTTTTAATGGTCGAACTTGTGCTTTCAAATACGGTTATGGTGAATTTAGAAAAAGATGTTATAATTGACTCAGTTATTGTCCACGAAACAGAAAGCGGATACGCTAAAGTGGACTATAACGATGCCCACAGTGAGGAGATGGGGAAGATCGATTTAAGCCAAATCCGCTTTAGCCAAGGGGTTAAAGAGGAGTGGAGCGACCAAAACCTTTGGGATAAACTTTTAAAAGGTGAAAAGTTCGTAAATCCAAAACAGATTTAAGGAGACGGAATGAAAAAGATCGTTGGCATTTCGCTAGCAGCAGCGTTGCTATTTTTGGGATGTGAGGATAAATCTCACAACACAACAACCACTACCACTACAAAAGCGGAAACTAGTTCTTCTTCAAGTGCGCCGACTGTAACTTATACAAGTAGCGTAAGTAGTGTTGTAAGTAGTGCAGTATCTTCTACTACAACTAAGGTTATTAAGGAAGCGTTGCCTGGTACTCCTCCGGTTGAGGTTACGGTAGAAGAGAAACAGCAACCTATCTTACCTGTGCCTAAAGAGTCTGAGCATCCTTTAGTGGATAAGGTAACTAAAACCGCATTGGAGGCTATAGAAAAGGCAAAAGAGAAAACTAAAGAGCTAACTGAAGAGGCGTTAGAAAAGACTCAAGAGTTAAGACAAAAAGCTAAAGAGTTAACCTCTCACGCGATGGAAAAAGCTCACGAGTTAACCGAAAAAGCTAAAGAAACTACCTCTCATCTAGTGGAAAAAACCAAAGAGGTAACTTCCCACGCAATGGAAAAAGCCCACGAGGTAACCCACGAAGTTACTGAGAAAGTAGCAAAAACTACCGCTCCTTTACTTCCAGGTGCTGCACAAGAGGCTGCACAAGAAGAGGTAGTAGGAGATCCAGAAAAAGGGAAAACTCTTTTTGTTAAATGTGCTTCCTGTCATGGACCTAAAGGGGAAAGACATGCCCTTGGAAAGTCTGCGGTTATTGCAGGAATGGATAAAGATGAGCTTATTAAAATCTTAAAAGAATATAAAGAAGGAACCCTTAACAAGTATGGAATGGGTGCATTGATGAAAGGTCAAGTAGCTGACCTAAGTGATAAAGATATTGCAGATTTAGCGGCTTATATCTCCAGCTTAAAATAAAAAAAGGGGAATTACTCCCCTTTTATGATATGTCCTACAAACTTACTCATATTATCTAAAATCTTTCCACCTCTTCGATACCCTAACCCGCAAGACTCATAAGCAAAAAATAGACCGGCTTGATATTTTCTACCTTCTTCATCTTCAGGAAGCTCTACATACTCTTGATAAATTGCTCCAAAATTACCGTATTCCCCTCCATTTTTTGCAATTAAATTTCCTTGCGCATCATAAATTTCGATATTTTCACCCTCTCTTCCAAAAAACGGCTTTTTAACATAAGGTTTACCTTTTAAAGGCTCAAAAGAGGTTTCAAGCAAAAGCGGATGGTTTGGATAAAGATCCCATAAAATTTTTAACATCCCTTTACTTTGAAATAGGAGAGTGTAAGCGGGATTTAAGATAATGGCAGCTTGATTTCTAACAATAGAGGTTAAAAGTAAAGCGAGCTCAGGTTCATCTATTGCAATATTTTCCCAAGGAATCAATTTAAACCAGTACTCAAACGGTTGACCTTGACAAAAGATTCCCTCTTCATTGAACTCCACCTGATCCACATAACAAAAATGGGTATGGAAACCGGCCTCACTTGCAATAATCTCTAAAAGTCTGGTGGTGTTTTCATCCTCAATACTTCCAGGAATAGAGCTAAAAAGGATTTTCCATCCTTCATACCACTCCTCAAAATTGTTTGGATCGTCAAATAGGGTAACTAATCGTTTAAAATTTTCTCTAATTGCTTCATAAGTGCTATTAAACTGACTCTCTTCATCTAAATTATTATATTTTAAGATCGCCCACTGCAAGATAGCCGTTTCAAAAAGGGCGGTAGGGGTATCTGCGTTAAATTCTAGTAGTTTTATCGGTTTATTATCGATCCCACCAGCTAGATCAAACCTAGAATAGATGTGCCAATGGACATCATTTTCCCAACTAAGCTTAATTAACTCCACTAAATTAAAAGGAATTCCGATCTCGTGAAAAAGATCGTTTTGGATAACATATTCTGCGGCGTTAGTATAAAGCTCATATAACTCATTTCCAGCATTATAATAATCTTCAGCCTCTTTTGGAGTTACCTCAACCAACTCGTTTGCCACATAATCACTACCGTCGGGGTCGGTGTGCCAACTAAACCCAATCTCCTCTAGATACTCTTTTGGTAAAGGATTAACGCTCTTTAATTTGACCATCTCTACCTCGCTTTTGAACATATTTGATTACAAAATAGGGTAAAATTGCTAATAACACCATAAACACAAATGTTGTGTATAACCCAACCATATGGGTATTATCCATTCCTATCCTCCAAAACTAAAAGATGAGGTTTTTTTAGTAGTTGAAGAGCTTTTAAAAAAACCGCTTTTGGTAGGTGTGGATGTGGGTCTAGAAAAAGCGGTCGGACTGGTTTTAAAACTGTTAATACTTCTTTGGTAAGCGCTTGGAGTTTTAAAACTCTCTCTTCGGCGCTGTTCATAAGTTGGATTGTTAAAAAGTTTACTTCCTATCCAGCTCCCAATAATAGCCCCTGCCGCACTAGCTAAGATAGCCTCTCCTAAACTCAACCCTCCGCTAGGACTTTGAAGTTGAGGGTTAACTAGAGCGCTTTGATTTTGTTCAATCTTTTTAGCCTCCTGTTGCACTAGTTTATCCAGCTCCTCTTGGGTTAACACTTTCTCTGTTCCATTAATATCGCGTAAAATTACTCTAGTTTTGGAGCTAGGGTACTCCTCTACAATCTTATACTCTCCCGGTTTTACCTCTTCAATCACTACAAACGCCCCCTGCTTTTGGGAAGCTTGAGTAAAAGCGTTTGCATCAGCTTGCTGCTCCTGTTGGGCTGGTTTTTGTTCACACCCACTTAATCCCATAATCAGTATCGCTCCCAATCCACCAACCATCGCGTAACTAGAAGCTTTTTTGATAAAGTGCATCCTTCCTTCTCCTTAAATAGATATAAAGTGCTATCGAAGTTAACATCATAATTAATGAAAGAATCTGCCCCATTGTCATCCATCCACAACACACAAATCCAAGTTGCAAGTCTGGTTCTCTAAAGAATTCACCAATAAATCTAAAAAAACCGTACAAAAATCCATAAAGGGTAATCAGCTCTCCATCAAACTGTTTCCTCTTTCTGTACCAAAAAAGGATAGCAAAAACTACAAATCCCTCCAAGAAAGCCTCATAAAGTTGAGAAGGGTGTCGAAGGGTATCACCCACATAAATACCCCAAGAAACCGTAGTCTCTCTCCCTACTAGCTCTTGATTTAAGAAGTTTCCAATTCTTCCAAAAATGTAACCAAGAGGAACAGAAACGGCGGCTAAATCCATCAATAACCAAAAATTTTTTTTATATTTTTTTGAATAAAGATAGGTAGCTATCAAAAATCCTATAATCGCCCCGTGATAGCTAAATCCCCTAATTCCTACAAAATGTCCGTTTAAAAAAGGGTTAAATATCTGCCAAGGATGGGTAAGGTAATAGAAAGTGTGTGTATCGTAAAAAAGGATATAGCCAAGCCTAGCTCCTAAAATCACTCCTATCTCAACCCATACAAAGTAAATATCGAGCTCTTTTTGGGTTATAGGAAGTTTATCCTTTTTAACCAGCCACTGGGCAAAGAAAAGAGCTACTAACAAAGCTAACACATACATTATTCCATACCAATGGACTGGAAAACCAAACAGCTCAAAAGCTATTGGATCAAACTGTTCATAGATACGGTTCCACTGCTCCATCTATTTCCTTGATAGATTTAGGAGGAATTATAGCTAAATCTTTCTAGAAAATTTTTCCAAAGATTTCTAATAGCTATCCCCCGCAACGATAACCTCATTAAAATGATAAAATCTAAAAGGGAGTTTCAAATTAAGAAAAATTCCTCCTCTTGACAAACTAGATTTTTTTGCTTATAATTTCACTCACATTCAAACGATGACCCGTTAGCTCAGCTGGTAGAGCAACTCCCTTTTAAGGAGTGGGCCGTTGGTTCGAATCCAACACGGGTCACCACTTCAGACCCCTTCA
>JAADFB010000070.1 GCA_013153095.1 Campylobacterota bacterium
GAGCGGTTAGTTTTGGTGGGATTAAATCCTAAAGATGTTTTACATCTTTATCCTGATGAGTTGAGTGGAGGGATGAGAAAAAGGGTAGGTTTAGCTAGAAGTACCATTTTAGACCCTCAAATTATTCTTTATGATGAACCTACCAGCGGATTGGATCCAATAACTAGCGACCTGATTACCCGCTTAATTAGAAAGATGCAAGAGGAGTTAAATGTAACTTCGGTTTTAATTAGTCACGATATCAAAGAGAGTTTTAAAGCGGGAGATTACTTTGCGATGTTGTTTGATGGGAAAATTATTGAGTATGGGGAGAAAGAGGTGTTTAAAAACACCACCAACCCCTACGTTAGGCAGTTTCTGGAGGGAAAAGCTGAAGGACCTATTAAGATCGTACGCTAATCCCTTTGGTTTCTCATCCAGGTGGGAATATCGAGTACATCATCGTTAGGATCAAATCCTCCACCGCTAACTTTTTTTCTAATCTTTTTAGCCTCTTGAATAGGATTTACCACATTGTTAACGGTAGGTTTTTCCTCTTTTTTATCCTCAAACTCATCCCGCTCAAAACCGGTTGCAATAAGGGTAATTTTAACCTCATCCGGTGCCATATTCTCATTTGTGGTAGTACCAAAGATAACGTGCGCCTCTTCATCCGCACTATCGTAAACAACCTCCATCGCTTGACCGATCTCAACCAACGGATAATCTGGATGGAGAGTAAAGTGAACCAAAACACCCATCGCTCCATTAATAGAGATATTATCAAGTAAAGGAGATTCGATCGCACTTTTTATCGCTTCATATGCGCTATTTTCCCCTTGAGACTCACCTACCCCCATCAACGCTAAGCCTCGATGACTCATAACCGTTTTTACATCCGCAAAGTCTAAGTTAATATCGCTAGGTCCATAAGAGAGAATAACCCCACTAATACCGTTAACGGCTCTAGCTAAAACATCGTCAACGATCTTAAAGCTCTCCCTAATTCCCATCTTTCGATCGATAATAGAAAGAAGCTTATCGTTGGGGATCACAACTATGGAGTCGCTCTCTTTTTTTAGCTCTTTTATCCCCTCTTCTGCAAGTTTTGCTCTCTTTTTACCCTCAAAGCTAAAAGGTCTGGTTACGATCGAGATAGTAAGCGCCCCTATCTCTTTAGCCGCTTGAGCGATAACTGGAGCTGCCCCAGTTCCTGTACCTCCACCCATTCCAGCGGAGATAAAAACTATATCCGCCCCTTCAAGCTTTTCTTTGATTAAATCATAACTCTCTAGTGCCGCTTCTCGCCCAATCTCAGGCTTCATTCCAGCACCAAGACCTCTAGTAGTTTTTTCGCCTAGTTGAATTTTTACGTGGGCTTCGGAAGTGCTAAGAGCTTGAGCATCGGTATTAGCCACAATTAGCTCAATCCCCTCAACACCTTCTCTAATCATATGCCCGATCATATTACCGCCGCCACCACCAACACCAACGGCTTTAATATTTGCTCCAGTTACCTTCTGTTTCTCCTTAATGTTGAAAGCTTCCATCTCTTTCCCTTCCATCAGATTGATTACCCCCTTTTAGGAGAATCTAAAAAAGCTGTGTGAGCCACTGTATAAATTTTTCAATTTTCCGCCCCGGTTTATCGTAAGGGTCTGGGAAAATAACCGTTTCATCTGGAATATCCTTTTTAGGCTTTTTAGCTGCAGCTGGAGGAGGCAAGGTTCTAGCTTGTAAAGCGGGTTCCGCAAGCGGTTCTGTTAACGGTTCGGCTATCTTCTCCTCTTTTGCAAAGAGATGTTCATTTTTAAACCTCAACCTCTTGTTAGAATCTATCTCATAAGGGGTAAACTCCCCTGCCCCATAAAGCACAAGCCCAACCACCGTAGAAAAGATGGGATCCCTTAGTTCATTCTCCATCCCCAAAAGTGGCCTAGGTTTAGCTAAGCGGATAGGAATATGATCAAAAATAGCTAGTGCTAACTCTCTTAGCCCTTTTAATTTGGTCATCCCTCCAGTTAAGATAACTCCAGCCCCAATTCTCTCTTTAAGTTTACTTTTCTCTATCGATTTTGCCAAAATCATTAGAGTTTCTTCTACGCGTGCGTGGATCACATTATAAACGATCTCTAATGAGATCTGAGTGGTGCTATTCTCATCCCCAATTACAGGAATTTCAATATAGTCGTTTTGAGGCTCTGTTAAATCTCCATAATAGATTTTTATCTGCTCTGCTGCAGAAAGAGGCGTTAAAAGAGCAACAGATAGGTCGTTTGTGATATGTCCAGAACCTACCCCTAAAAAGTCGTTATAAACGATAGAGTTATCCAGATGGATAATCAGGTTGCAGGTGTTTCCACCCATATCTATTACACATGCGCCCCGTTTTTTCTCATCCTCATCCAGTACCGCTATTGCGGAAGCATACCCACACATTACCACATTTTCAATATCGATTCCCGCTTGCTTAAACGCTTTTTTTAAATTAAATAGTCCCGACTTGGAGGCATAAACGATATGGGCGTACACCTCCAATCTAGAAGCGGTCATTCCTAAAGGGTCTTCGATACAATCTTGATCATCTACCTTGAATCGGTAGGGAAGAATATGGATAACCTCATACTCATGCGGAATATTCTCCGCATCGTGAAAAGCCGCTTGTAAAGCGCGATTGATCTCCTCTACCGATATTTCTTTATTTGGAAGAGTTACTACTCCTTTTCCGTGAGTACTTTTGATATAGGTACCAGAAATGGAAACGATAGCCCTAGTTGGAGCGCTTCCTGCCATCCTTTTAGCATCTTCATAAGCCTCTTTAATCGCACGCGAAGCGAGATCGATATTTGTGATAGTCCCCTTTTTAACCCCGTGTGAGGGTGCAATACCCAAACCTGTAACAACCAGCTCCTCATTCTCTTGTTGAGCAATAAGAGCTACCACTTTAGTAGAGCCAAGATCGATAGCTAAAATAGGTGGTTGTGGCAATTATATTCCTTTTAAAAGTTTTATCTGGTAAAGCGATTGCAACACTTGGATCAGGTTTTGGGTTTGTATATCTGTTTTGAGTTTATCACTATTATCGGTAATTAGGGCTTGATTTTTATCAACTTTTGGCTTGTAACCTAGCTTTTGATCCAAAATCTTATACAAAACGATACGATCTAACGCAACTGGAACAAACCCTTTTGGCTTGGTATCTAGAAAGAGTTGGCTAAAAAAGGTTATCGCTTCTGAAGGGGTTAAATCGTCGCTTAAAGCCATAAAATCATCCCCACAAACATAATCGGTAACTTTACCTTTAAACCCTTTCTCCAACTCCTCTTTAGCTTTTTGAACTAGTAACTTTGCCATTTTCTTTCGCTTAAACTCTTCCTCTACCCTCTCTTTTACCTTCTCAAACGGTAAGACTATTGGAGGGGTAACTTTTTCCAATTTTACTACGAGATACCTTTCTTTATCCAAAAAAGGTTTAAAAACTTTTCCCACATCTGCTAACTTTAACCGTTCTAACAGTTGAGGTGCAACCTCCTCTTCAGAAAGCTCTAAAGTTTTTTGAGCGGAAAGTTCCCCTTTTTTGAATTTCACATATCTTCGAAGCGCCTCTTTCTTAGCCTCTTTTAAGCGGTAATCCTGCTCTACTAGCTCTCTTGCTTCCTCGAAGGGTAAAATTTTACCATCTTTTCCTTTATATTTCGTGCGATACTTGTTGTAATAGTTTTTAAGTTCCTCGCTATCAACTTCTACCTCTTGCGGAGAAACCTCTATCACAGAGAGAGTATATTTAGTTTGACTCTTATAGTTTTCTTTATTCTTCTCATAATAATCTTTTACCTCTTGAGGAGAGTAGGTTAAATTGATGTCGCGAGAAGTTAAGATTTTATACTCCAACTTATCACCTATATACATAGAGCCGGCAACGGTATTGAACTCTAGATCAAATACAGGAGTTTTTAAAGCGTTTTGTAACTTCTCATATAGCAGGTCTTTTCTAACGCCCCGCTCAAAATCTACCGGTTTTATATGGTTTCTTTTTAAAAGGGTTAAATACAGCTCCTTATCAAACTTTCCATTCTTTTGAAACTCAGGCAAAGAAGCGATTTTAGCTACTACCTCTTCATCCAAAACAGTTAAACCCAAATCTTTAGCTAAGTTTAAAAGTAGCGCTTCAGTTACCAAAGTATCTAGCACCTGTTTTTGTAATCCTAGCTCTTTAGCTTTCTGTTGATCAAAATTTCCCCCATACATTCGAGCGTAGGATTCATACAAAGTAGAGTAGTAATCTTGGAACTCTTTTAGGGTTATTTTTATATCTCCAACTTTTGCTATCACATCTCCGCTAGAGCCAAATTTGTAAGCCCCCCATCCAACAAATCCAGCTCCCACAAATGCGATGGTACTGATCCAAATCGTAACAACTAAATATTTTTTATGCTTTTGCATCCAACTGATCATTTTGGCTCTTTCAGGCGAGAAAACCACTACTTCTTAGAGTTGAGGAACGCCCTACTTCCTCCTTTCTTTTTGGTATAATTTGTCCATAAATTGGACTCTTTTTGAGGCTAAAAATATTACTGTTTGTGGAGTTGGGTAAATTAGAGAAGCTCTCTTAACCCCCAAAACCTCAACTAGCCTCTTCCTCAAGAGGACGTCTATTCTAATAAAAAAGTGATTAATTCTCGATAAAAAGGTGCATCTATGACCAATCGTGAGCTTATGGAAAGAGACTTAGCTCATATATGGCATCCCTGTACCCAGATGAAAGATCACGAACAGATACCCATTATCCCAATTAAAAGAGCTAAAGGGGTTTATCTTTACGATTTTGATGGGAACAGATATTTAGATGCGATCAGTAGCTGGTGGGTTAATCTCTTTGGCCACTCTAATGAATATATCAACTCCAAAATCCAAGAACAATTAAATCAGGTTGAGCATCTTATCTTTGCCGGCTTTACCCACGAACCAATAGTTAGGCTTAGTGAAAGGCTTGTAAAGATAACTCCTGCAGGCTTAAATAGATGCTTTTATGCGGATAATGGAAGCAGTGCCGTTGAGATCGCCTTAAAAATGAGTTTTCACTATTTCAAAAATAAAGGTTCTCTTCGACCCTATTTTGTTTCCTTAACCAATAGTTACCACGGAGAAACGTTAGGGGCGTTAGCAGTTGGAGATGTAGAACTTTATAAAGATACCTACAAAGAGATTTTAATAAAAACTCTCCAAACGCCAGTCCCCAAAGATCAAACCCCTCAAGCCGCACTGGAAGCTAGTGAAAAATTTAAACAACTACTAGAAAAGTATCAAGGACAAGTCAGCGCGTTGATAGTTGAACCGCTAATCCAGTTTGCAGGTTATATGCATATGTACCATCCGCTTTTTTTACAGGAAGTAAGAAAGATTTGTGATGAGTTTGATGTCCATTTGATTGCGGATGAGATCGCGGTTGGATTTGGAAGAAGTGGAACGATGTTTGCTTGTGAACAAGCCGGGATTTCTCCCGATTTCTTGTGTCTTTCTAAAGGGTTAACTGGAGGGTATCTTCCGCTTTCTGTGGTATTGACTACAGATGAGGTGTATAGCGCTTTCTATTGCGATTACACCGAGTTAAAAGCTTTTTTGCACTCCCATAGCTACACCGGAAACGCTTTAGCTTGTGCTGCTGCAAATGCCACTTTAGACCTGTTTGAAAAAGAGGACGCTTTAAAGAAAAATATAGAAAAAAGTCGCTATATTATACAAAAGCTGGAAAAATTTAAAGAGTTAAAGAATGTAAAAGAGGTTAGGTATAAGGGAATGACATTTGCGGTAGAGTTAAAGGGTTACGATTTTAAACAAAGAATAGGGTTAAAAATAAATCAAGAGTGTTTAAAAAGAGAACTGTTTGTAAGACCGCTGGGAAATGTGGTATACTTCCTCCCTCCCTATGTCATCACATTTGAAGAGATAGATAAGATGGTTGATACCGTCTTTGAAGTGGTTAAGGAGCTTTGAGTTTGCAACGACCCCACACTCCTGTCCTTCTTGAAGAAGTACTAAAAACCTTCCAAAATTTCAAGGGGTATTTTACCGATTGTACCTTAGGATATGCCGGTCACAGCGAACAACTTCTAAAAAAAAATAAAGATTTAAAACTTATTGGGATCGATAGAGACGAGGAGGCTATTGAGTTCTCAAAAAAAGTTTTAAAACCGTTTCAAGATAGAGTAATTTTTATAAAATCCAACTTTGCGGATGCGATAGAAGAGGTGTTAAAAACCTATCCAGTAAAAGGGATTTTAGCCGATCTTGGGGTCTCTTCGCTTCAACTAGATTCCCCTAAAAGAGGTTTTGGATTTGAGAGCGAAAAGTTGGATATGAGAATGGATCAAAAAAGTAACTCTTTAACAGCTTATGATGTGATAAACTATTATGATGAGAACCGATTGAGTGAGATCTTTTACAACTACGGGGAAATTCCTCAAGCCAAAAAGTTAGCCAAAGCTATCCTTAAAGCTCGTCCTATCACCACTCCAGCAGAGTTTAAGAAGGTTGTGGAGCAGACTCTGCCTAAAAATAGGAGGCTCTCCCCCGCAACCTTAGCGTTTCAAGCGGTAAGGATTGAGGTCAATAGAGAGCTAGAAGAGTTAAAAAAGCTATTAGATAGCTTGGAGAGGTATAAACCCAAAGGTGCGAAGGTGGCGATCATCACTTTTCACTCACTTGAAGATAGAGTAGTAAAGGAGCGGTTTAGAAAGTGGTCAAAAGGGTGTATCTGTCCACCGGAAGCTTTTAAGTGTGAGTGTGGAGGAGATAATCAACTCGGTAAGCTACTTACTAAAAAACCGATAATAGCTAGTAGCAAAGAGGTTGAGTTAAATCCTCGTAGTAGAAGTGCAAAGATGAGAATTTTTGAGTTTAAGGAGTAAGGTGTGAGAGAGGATAAAGTAGATCTGCTGAACTCATTTGATGAGGTCGCTAGACAAAAAGGAGAGTTAAGCACAGGTGATCTTTTAATCGTGTTGTTGGTTACAATTATCGTGTTGGCGCTTGCAATTCCTAAAATCTATGTGGCAAATGAGATCTACTACAAAAGTAGAACTATCAATAAACTGTTGGATGATTACGAGATTTTAAAAGAGGAGAATAGATTACTTAGACAACAGCTTGAAAAGCTCCGTTTTAAAACGCAAGTGTTAGATACGATCTTTTAACCTCTAACCTTTTTTTGTAACCTTTTTTGGCTTTGCTGTTAGTTTTATGCGTAAATTTCTAGAGTTTGCGATCCAAAAGAGCGTATTAAACCATACGCTTTTTATTTTTATGTTTGTAATGGCCATTTTTGCCTACCAAAATATCCCCAAAGAGATTTTTCCTCCTATTGCGATGGATAAGATTTTAATTACGGGAGGATATGCGGGGGCCAGCGCTCAAACTCTAGATAGGATGGTTGTAAAAAACCTAGAAGATGAGCTTAAAAATGTCCACGACTTAAGCGATATAGAAGCGATCGTTAAAAACGGTCGTTTTACCAT
Organism: Campylobacterota bacterium; assembly: GCA_013153095.1. Lineage (GTDB taxonomy): Bacteria > Campylobacterota > Campylobacteria > Campylobacterales > Nitratiruptoraceae > Nitratiruptor. The sequence goes on from JAADFB010000070.1 coordinate 7,494, forward strand.
AATTAGCGATATAAAAAAGGGAGCAAACGATCTAGTTGTTTTAAACGACGTAAAAAACAGAATTACTAAAGTTAAAAAAGACCTCCCCCCCGATATGGATGAGCCTTCCGCTACTATCTTAAAAAAAAGCTTTCCCCTTGTGTTAATTGCAATCGCTTCTAAAGAGGAGTATGAAAAACTTTTAGAAGTTGCTAAAAAGTTAAAAACTAGGCTCTCCTCTATAAAAGATCTAAGTGACATAGAAATTAGAGGCTGGAGAGATAAAGAACTTAGAATCTCCTTGGATAAGAGGCGATTAGATGCCTTAGGGTTAACCCTTTTAGAGACTAAAACTGTTCTTTCACAACTTTCTACCATTTTTCCTTTAGGAACGATAAAAGAGCAAGGGAACCATCTTTTTATAACTACCCAAAACGCCCCTAAAACTAAAAAAGAGTTAGAAGAGGTGCTATTAAAAATTAAGGGGAAGGTAGTGAGATTAGGAGATATTGCTACCATCTCTTTTACTCTTTCAGAACCTTCTACCCTCTCCCACTTTAACGCTAAACCCAACATCTCTATCAATGTGACCAAAACCCAAGAGGGAAACGCTTTAGAGCTGGTAAAAAAGATCAAAGAGGTGTTAAAAGAGTTTACTTTAAACTATCCCCATTTTGAGTTTAGTATCTATACCGATACCTCTGTTTGGATTAGAAATAGACTCAATACCGTCACTTCTAACCTCTTTTTTGGTTTACTTTTGGTGTTTGCTGTCTTACTTTTGAGTTTAAACTGGCGAATAGCGGTAGTGGTAGCGTTAGGAATTCCTGTTAGCTTTATGATAGGACTTATCTCTTTGGAATTATTGGGATACAGTTTAAATATGCTTTCTCTGTTTGGGGCGTTGATAGCGTTAGGGATGCTGGTGGATGAGGCGATTGTGGTTGCTGAAAATATCTACCGCCACCTAGAGGAGGGAAAAACTCCTAAAGCAGCTGCTATCGATGGGGCGCTGGAGATGTTTCCCGCAGTCTTAACCGCTACCGCTACAACCATTTTTGCTTTTTTACCGCTTCTAATCATTAGTGGAGAGATGGGGGAGTTTATAAAGATTTTACCTGTGGTTATCTCTATTCTTCTTCTAAGCTCCCTTTTTGAAGCGTTTTATTTTCTCCCCTTACACTCAAAAGATATTTTAAGAGTTTCTAAAGCTAAAGAATCCCCTTTTTGGGAGTGGATAAAAAGAGGCTATGCAGTTACTTTGGCTTTTCTTTTAAAAAATAAAAAGTTATGGTCTTTTTTATTAACTGGAGGTGTGTTGATTGGAACTTTTTATCTGTTAAAAAACAGTAAATTTCAGCTTTTTCCGACCTTTGATACTACTCAAATCTATATTAGTGGACGGGTCGAGGTAAATAACAAAGTTGAAGAGACGGAAAAAATTATAACCTCTTTAGAAAAAGAGATTTTAAAAACACTTAATCCCAACGAGGTAAAATCGGTTACCACAATTGTAGGGATGAAACTGGACGCAAAAAATAACGCCCAAACCGGAAGTAACCTTTTTCATATCTTTGTAAACCTTCACGAATTAAAACCTCAAACCTTTGTGGATAAAGTGATCACCCCTCTTTTTTCATTGGAGTATGACGATAGCGATATGATAAGAGAAAGGAGTGCAAAAGAGATTGCTGTAGATTTAAAAAAGGTTGTAGAGAAATTTAAAAAACCCCCTTTTGAAGAGATAAATGTTATCGTTCCTCAAGCTGGGGTGGTTAAAAGTGACATTGAAATCTCCTTAGAATATGAAAAGGAAGAGAATCTCTTAAAAGCGATAAAACTGTTAGAAAACGGGATGAGTAAAATTGAAGGGGTTTACAATATTAGCGACGATGCAAAAGAGGGGGAGAAGGAGATAAAACTTTTTTTAAATGACTATGCTCAAAGACTGGGAATTACTGAGGGGTATTTAGCCTCTTTCTTACAAACTCTTTATCTAGATAGCGAGATTGCTAAGATGTTTAAAGATGAAGAACTTATCTATATTAGAGTTAGGGCAAAAGATAAGGATAGGGTAGAAGAGTTTTTTAATCTTTTAATAGATGTAGGTGATAAAAAAATCCCTCTAAAAGAGATAGTAGAATTTAAAACTATAAAACATTTTAATGACATTATTAAAGAGAACGGGAAAAAGATTAGAACTATCTACGCCTCTTTAGATAAAAGCAAACTTACCTCGGCAGAGTTTTATCAAAAGATAGCCCCTGTTTTAAAAGAGGTAGAGAAATTTGGAGTAAAGGTTAAAATCAAAGGGGAGCAAAAGGAGAATAAAAAGTTAATTAGAGAGATCGTAAGAGCGTTTGTGATAGCGATGTTTTTGATCTTTGGAGCGTTAGTATGGATGTTTAATAGTGTAAGATTATCCTTGATAGTATTAAGTGTAATTCCCCTCTCTCTGTTTGGAGTGCTGTTAGGAAATAGGATAATGGGATTAAATTTAACTATGCCCGGACTTTTGGGTGTAGTTGGATTAGCTGGAGTAGTCGTAAATGATGGGTTAATAATGTTAGATTTTATTAGAAAATGTAAAGATAAAAGTTGTGTGATTAATAAAGCTAAACAAAGAGTTAGACCAATCCTTTTAACTTCCCTAACCACTATCGCAGGATTATCAACTTTAATCTTTTTTGCAAGCGGACAGAGTCTTATTCTTCAACCTATGGCAGTATCGTTAGGTTTTGGAATAGCGTGGGCAACTTTAATAAATCTATTTTTAGTACCGCTTCTTTACACCGTGTGGAATAGAGTATAAACTTTTGGAGTTTGGCAAAAGTTTGATATACTTCTAAACAGAAAGGAGGGGATGATGTATTTTGAAGATGATGAGTTTATTGGAGGAACTCCAAAAAGCCGTTTTATAGATGCTATTTTCCACGCTAGTAGAAATGTGGTCACAGCAGAAATAGATAAGATTTTTGAATGGATAGCGGCCTTAGAGATCGCATTAGAAGAGCAGTGTAAAAAAGAGCCTGAAGAGGTGGTTAAATCGATACTTTTTGATGAGAATAAACAAAAAGAGCTAGAAAACAGGATCAACTCTTTATATCTTGAGCATACTGCCAATATTTTAAGTCAAAGTGAATAAGGATAAGGGGTTGTTAGAGGAGGTTGTAAAGGTTATTGAAAAATTTGTAGATGAATTAAACTCGCCCCAAGTAACTAAACTTCTCTCTCTCCTTCCTCAGGGAAAGATGTTAAGGAGTAAACTTATTTTAGAGATAACTAACGATGAGGAAGCGATCCTTTTAAGCGCTATTGTAGAGATGATCCATACCGCTAGCCTTTTACACGATGATGTGATAGATAAAGCTACTATCCGACGGGGAAAAAGCTCTTTAAACTCTTTATACGGGGATAAAACCGCTGTAATGTTAGGGGATATTCTTTACTCAAAAGCGTTTTATGAGTTAACTAAATTAAAAGACCCTATTCCTCAAATCATCTCCAACGCAGTAGCCCAGTTAAGTTTAGGAGAGTTGATAGATGTAGAGCTTAGCAGAGAGTTTAACACCTCTATTAGCCGTTATATGGAGATGATAGAGAAAAAAACCGCTTCTTTGATAGAGGCTAGCGCTAAAAGTGCGGCTGTGTTAGCTTCTTTAGATCCAACTCCTTACGCTATTTATGGAAAAAACTTAGGATTAGCGTTTCAGATAGTAGATGATATTTTGGATATAACCCAAAATAGTCTCACTCTTGGAAAACCTTCAATGAACGATCTAAAAGAGGGCAAAACTACACTACCCTACATCTACCTTTACAACCGTCTCAACCCACCTCAAAAAGCTAAACTCCTTTCACTATTTAAAAAAGAGCTAAATAGGGAAGAAAGAGAGTGGCTTTTGGAAATGTTTAAACAAACCAACGCCCTAGAAGAGGCTAAAAAAACGGCTAAAGAGCTGGGGGAGAGAGGTTTAGAAGCGTTGGGGAAAAGGGATGAGAAACTTAAAAAGATAATGACTTCATTAATTGATAGGACTTTTTGATGCACTACCTTGTAGTGAGCTTTTCTCATAAAAATACCGACATCAAGGTAAGGGAAAAACTAGCCCTTTCTAACAAAGAGGAGAAAGCAGCCGTTCCCCTTTTAGAAAAAGAGTTTATTAACGAGGTGATTATTCTTTCTACCTGTAACCGGGTGGAGATAATTGTTAGCACTAAAGAGCCTTATAAGGCTACTGAAGCAATTCTACAAACTTTACATCAAACCAGCGGTATCTCTTTAGAAGAGCTAGAGGGAAGAGCCGATATTTATGAGGATAATGGAGCGATCCACCATATCTTTAGCGTAGCTAGTGGATTGGATAGCTTGGTTGTAGGAGAAACTCAGATAGCTGGACAGCTAAAAGATGCTTACAAAGAGGCGTTTGAAAAGGGGTGGTGTGGACAAAAACTTGGGCGGGTGATGCACTACGCTTTTAAATGTTCCAAAGAGGTTAGAAACTCCACCGACATCTCTAAAAATCCGGTTTCGGTTGCTAGCGCGGCGGTCAATATGGCAAAAGAGAAGTTAAAAAGTTTAGAAAATGTTCCCGCGTTAGTAATTGGAACAGGAGTAATGGGAAGTTTAGCAGTAAAACATCTTTTAAGAAATAGGGCTAAAGTTACTATAACCTCTCGCTCTTTTGAAAAAGCTAAAAAAGTAGCAAAAGAGATAGATACATCAATTAAAGTTGAACCTATAGAAAAACTTCCCGAGCTAATCAACTCCTATCCTCTCCTTTTTAGTGCTACCTCATCCCCAACTCCTATCATCACAAAAGAGATGGTTAAAAGTGTAGAGTTTGAACGGGTTTGGTTTGATATGGCCATTCCTAGAGATATTGAACCGATCACTTTGCCTAAACTCTCTATCTATGCAGTTGACGATTTAAAAGAGATTGTAGATAAAAATATGGCTTTGCGAGAAGAGCAAGCTAGAGTTGCGTATAAAATTGTAGGAAGATATGTTCAAGAGT
>JAADFB010000013.1 GCA_013153095.1 Campylobacterota bacterium
ACGCTTCTGTAAATCTGCTTTTTGAGTTCTTTCTGCTTTGAAGGGGAATACTCTTCCCAAATACTAAAGTTTAACGCTTTTCTTCCTTGGATCACATCTCTTCTTACAACCCATTTCATCGGGGCTACACTAGCGTACCAAGGCCAATTAGTTTCATTGGAGTGGCAATCGTAACAGCTTCGTTTAAAAATCTCCATCACCTCTTTAGGTGCTTTTATCTCTTTGCTAGGATCGGTAGGAGGATTTGTTTGGGGATAGGAAGGGATAAGTTGTAACGCCAAAAATATAGCACCTAAGGTTAAAAGATAGAGTAAAAAGTTTTTCATCCTTTCTCCTTATTTCCTAGCAAAAAAAGTTGCAAAGTTAGCCCATCTAAAGATTACCTCAACATAGGAAAAATTAGCATTTTTCACCATTTCTAAGTTTTCTTGTAGAGTAAAAGGGATTAATACATTTTCTAACGCTTCTCTTTTTTGTGCAATCTCAAAGTCGCTATACCCCTGAGAGCGTTTAAATTCAAAGTAAATATCGATCAGCTCTTTATTTAATTTTTTATCTTCACTAATAACTTTCTCACTAAAGATAAAAACTCCTCCCTTTTTTAAAGAGCTGGAAATATTTTTTATAAACCCTTCCCGCTTTAAAGGACGGATAAACTGTAAGGTGTAGTTGGAGACAAAAGCATCAGCTAAGTTGAACTTATACTCCAAAATATCTTGATGAAAAAATTCTATCTCTACTCCAAACGCTTTAGCTTTTCTTTTGGCTCTTTTAATCATAGCTAAAGAGTTATCTATCCCAACTAATTTCAAATCTTTCCTTTTTAAAGCTAAATCTATTAACAGCGATCCGGTAGAAGAACCTAAATCATAAACCACTCCCCCTTGCGGTAAATTCCTAATTAACAGCTCTTTGATAAGTTTTAGATTCTCTTTATAAAATGGAACACTTCTTTCAATCATATCATCAAAAACGGTAGCTACCTCCTCATCAAACTCAAACTGTTTTGTGATAGCTTTCTGGAAAAGGGTGTCTTTTGCCATCCAACTCCTTAACTCTTTTTGTTAATTATAACTAAAAGGGTGTGGTATAATTGGAGCCGGCTCACTTAAAGGAGATTGAATTATGGAATTAACACAGCGAAGAAGATCGATGTATGCTTTAAGTTCCCGCATATTTTTACAAGAGTTGGATGTAGAAACTTTAAAAGCTATCGAAGAGTTAGAAAATTTTCCCCAACTTTTTCCAACTTACTCAAAATGGGAAGAGAGAGCTAAAAAAGAGCTTTCCACTTTAATACAAGAAAAATTAAACGTAGATTTTACCGATATAGCCATTATGCACTTAATCCCGTATGAAAGTTTTTATATAAGAGAAGATGGAATGATCGAAACTGGCGGTTCCAATCCAGTCTTACAGTTTTATAACGATTACGGTTTTAGGGTAGACTATGAGAAAGCTAGAGTTTTAAGTGCAGATCATATTGGAGTAGAACTAGAGTTTATGTATATGCTTTTGGGAGCAGAATATAAAGCGTTAGAAGCCAACGATAAAGAAGCGATTTTACAAGTAAGAGAAATTCAAAAAGAGTTTTTATACAACCATCTTTTACAGTTTGCACCTCTTTATTTAATCAATGTGGCTGAGCAAGCTAGAACCCCTTTTTATAAAGATTCTGCAAAACTGGTTTTAGAGTTTCTATTAGAAGATTATGAGTACTTAAAAGGGTTGCAAGATGCTAAGAGTTGAAAGTGGAAGTTGTACCCGTTACTACTCTAAACTGAGTGGATGTAAAAAGTGTGAAGAGGTATGTCCAACTAAAGCTATAGAAAGTTTTGAGGGAGGGTTAAAAGCTTTTAATGAGAAATGTATCGATTGCGGAGCGTGTATAGGAGTATGTCCTACTGAAGCGCTAAGACTGGATAATCTAGACCTTCCTACTTTCTTTTTTGAGTTTATAAAAAGTGATGAAGTAGCTATTAGCTGTAAAAAAAACTTCGTATGTTTGGCTGGTTTAAATGTTGAGTATCTAATAGCTTTAAAACTGGTTAAAGAGTTTGTGTTGGATATTGGACATTGTGAAGAGTGCGAGATAAAAGAGCAATGTTTCCCAGTAATTGAGAGAAATTTTAATGAGGCAAATTATGTTCTTAGTGCTTTAGGGAAAAAAGAGATCACTGCGGAGAAATTAAAACTGGTTAAAGATGAAAATGTAAGTAGAAGAGAGTTTTTTAATATCTTCAAAGGATTAACTCCTAAAAAAGAGGAGCATAATCCAATAGCAAAGATGAAAGAGAAAAGCCTCCCAGATAAAAGAAAAGTTCTTCTTACTGTGTTAAATAAGGTAGAAAAACCGCAAGAGTATAAACTGTTAGAAAATGAACATCTAACTTTTATCTCCGATAAGGAGATAGATCACACCTGTGATAACTGCTCTTTATGTTATAGGATCTGTCCTACACAAGCTTTAAGTACAACTTCTAGGGGGGATAAAATTCTTTTTGAGCCGATTTTATGCCTTAGATGTGAATTGTGTCACGATGTATGTGAAAAAGATAGTATCCACCTAACCCCCTATTTTGATACTAAGGAGTTTTTTGAACCTTCTCAAAAAGTTTTAGCCCAGTTTCAATTAGTAAGATGTGAAGAGTGTGGGAACCTCTTTACCTACTTAGGGGATCAAGATGAGGAACTTTTGTGTCCTAGATGTAGAATTGAAGAGGAAGAGGCTAAAAAATTGTGGGGATTAGGTTAAAAAGGAAGAGAATGGATATTAACGAGCTTAAAAAAGAGTTTGATGAATTTAAACTACCCAAAGAGGAGAAATGTGAATTAGAAAGTTGCGATAGTTCTGAGATAGGATTTATTGAACGGATTAAAAAGGAGATGTTAGCCCCAGCAAGATGTGGAGTCTATTTTAGTAAACTTGATATAAAGGTTATAGGTTTGATGATAGGGGAGGACGTTCAAGTTAAAGAGCGCAGAAGAATGTTAAGAGATATTCTTAGATCTGTAACCTCTAAAGATGAGTTCAAAAGTTTTATAGATGCGGTGGATGAGATAGCCAATTCAAAAATAAAAGTATATAATGAGCTGATGGAACATTTTCCATCTTCTAAAGATATATTTCAGACTAAAAAAGAGAAATATGGCCGCTTTAAAAATCTTCTTTTAGCGATCTTAAAAGAGTTTAAGGAGGTATAACCTCCTTAAAATTCAAAGGAGTACGGTTTCTTCTCTTTGGGTTTATACACTTTTTCTTTACTCCACTCCTTAAAATCTTCTAAATCGAAAAGTAGCACCTGCTTATTTTTATTTTTTAATAACTCGTTTGAAAAACTACTTTTTGAAAAAAGTGCAAAATAGGTAGCGTTTAATCCAGCCAGTTCGCTCTTTTTTTGCAAGGAGGTTAAAGTTTTTTTACAAATCTTACTATTTTTCCATTTACATTCTCCTACTATCACCTCTCCATTAGCCAACTCTAATACTATATCCAACTCCACTTTTCTATCCCAATAGCTCCCATCTCTTACCACCTTTTTAAATTTTTCTTTTAATAGATCGTTAGCCAACTCTTCAAAAGATAAACTTACAAAATTGTCTAGATCGCTAAGAATAAAAGTTATAACCTCCTCATACCTATGCTGTAAGATCAATTCATTTAAGGGGTAGATATATCTAAACCAAAATCTATAAAAAGGTTTTTGAAATCTGATCTTATTTTGGGGACGGTAGCGCCGTAACTCTTTTTTTAACTTCTGTTTAGGATGCTCTTTAAAAGGAAGTTTTTCTCGAGAAAACTCAGTAAGAACTATCTTATCTTTAATCAGTTTTTCTAAAGTCTTATACCCTTCTTTATCATTTCTAAAACTTTTTCTGATCGCGTTTTCGATCTTCCTATCTCCAGTAGCAAAAGTTGATAGGAGATGCATATTTTCACGGCTCATCTGGGGAGCGATTTGGTGGTATTGTTGAAGAAGGATTAAAAGATTTTCTTCTAAAGAAAAGGAGAAGTTTGGGTTAAAAAGCGGAGTAGACCCTCCAAAAAGCGCAAAAAACTCAATGGCTCTTTCAACCTGTGAACGGGGAAAATGGGAATAGATTTCTAAAAACAGTTTTTTTATTTTATGACTCCTTTGATATAATAATCTAACTTAAAAAAGGGCTTTTATGAAAAAAATTTTAGTTTCCATTTTAGTTATATCACTTCTTTACGCAGATGAAAACCTTCTACTCATAAAAGCCATCAAAACCCTTGATCATTTTATCTCTATTTCTCAAGAGCGTATTCCCTCAAAAATTCTTCTTGATGCCCAAGCTATCGCTATTATTCCTAACCTAATTCAGGGAGGTTTTATTCTAGGTGCAAGATATGGGGAGGGAGTTTTACTTTTAAAAGATTCCAAAAAAGGGTGGAGTGATCCGTTATTTATCCGTTTATATGGAGGAAGTTTAGGGTGGCAAATAGGTTTTGAAGCGGTGGAGATCGTGTTGATTTTTCCTAAAAAGGAGAGTGCTTTAGAAGTGTTAAAACATAAATTGGTCTTAGGGTTAGACCTCTCTATTGCAGTGGGTCCAATAGGGAAGATGAAACACCCTCTACCTAACATCTACTCCTATGCTCGTACAATGGGTGTATTTGCCGGGTTAGCGTTAGCCGGTTCGGTGCTAGAAGTGGATTATGAAGCAAATTCTCGATTTTATCGATGTGACCCTTCAAAAATCCCTCAAATCTTAGAAGGAAATTGTTTAAAAGAAAACAACATCGTAACCCTTTTAAAACAGAAACTCCAACGCTACACCTCATCTTTTTTCAACCCTAAAACTTTTTTTTGAATAGCTGGATTGGTCATATTCTCTCCCCTTATCATCTTTAATAAAAACTGTTCAAATCCTACGCTATCTTTTTGTTTATACTCATAAGCTCCAAATCCGTAATTCATTGGAGTTTTTTCTCCCAGTTTGTAATACGCTTTTTTGGCATCTATATATCTTTTAGTATCGGTAGTGTAAACCCACAATTTTATTTTTTGCGGCTCTTTTTGATCCTTAAACCATAGCGCCATACAACCAGGATCATCAAAAAAATAAACTCTTCCACTAGGCATAACAGCTTGAGCGGAGTGAGGTTTCCCTTCCAGTTGCATAGTACACTTAACACACTGAACCTCTTTAGGTTTAAATTCCACAAATGAACCGTCTTCACTTTTTTTATAAACCTCAACCCTTTCACATCCTACAAAAAGTAGGAAAACTAAAAATAAAACCTTTTTCATCCTTTCTCCTAAAAAAGAGTTACACCATTTTTAAAAAGATACCACACAGGATAAAAAGTGACAACAAGCAGATATAAACTATCAAATAACAGTGAAGGCCAACTTTTATCTTCTTTTGTTAGAAAAAATTTTTTAAAACCTACTGATACCCCTAAAAATGTTCCTAGAAACAAAAAGGTGTAAAGGAGGTATCCTACATAAAAATACTCCTTTTGTAGCAAGCAGAAAGGGCAATGGTGCGTTGGGAGCTGATAGATGTAGGGGGAAAAAAACTGAATTAATGAAATAAGAGAGAAAAGGAGAAAAATAAGAGTCAAAAGGGAAAAAAGGTAAATTTTTTTTCTAAAAAAAAGAAGGAGAAAAAAGCTTAAATAAAACAAACCGGCACTAAGTTTAGAATCTAAAAGGAAAAAAGAGAAAAGAGTAGAATTTTTAGTTGCATCAAACAATACCCCACAACAGCTTACAACCTTACTTACATCTAAGGATTTAAAAAAAAGAAGCTCTAAAATAAACTCTCCCACTACAAAAAGATAGATAAAAATGAAAAATTTAAACTTGAACTTAGTAAAACGGTACTCTTTAGTAAAAAAATCTTCTCTATTAGCAACTAGCCAAAGACCAAAAAGGTAAATATTTAAAACTTTTACGGCCAAAAGTGCCACTCCATAACTGTTAGAAGTGATGACTCCTGCCGCACACATCGCTCCAGGAATCACATTTGAGAGCTTATCTAAGGTGTAAACAAAATAGAAAAGAAGAGGAATTTTTAAAGAAAAAGATAGGTGAAGAATTACTGAAACTAAATAACTTCTTCGTTCTAAATAGTATTGAAGAGGGGTATCTTTGGAAAAGTCAAAATATCTAACTATCAACACAGCAGTAAAAAAGCTTAAAGTTAAAAAAAGAAGGATTGCTCCATCTAAAATTAACAAGATCAAAACCTCAGGAGATAACATACCCCTCTTTGACCTCTAAAATTTTATCTATAAAATCCAGCTCTAAAAATCTAGGATCGTGAGTAGCTAGTAAAATAGTTTTCCCTTCACCTTTTAACTCTTTTAAAATCTCAATAAATTCTAAAGTTAACCTCTTATCTAAATTAGCAGTAGGTTCATCTGCTAGCAAAAGTTTAGGATCATTAATTAAACTTCTTGCTATTGCAACTCGCTGCTGTTCCCCTCCGCTGAGCTTTCTAACTTTGCTTTTGGCTTTATGATCGATAGAGAAACGTTTCAAAACCTCTTGCGCTTTTTTGTAAATAGTTGGAGAAGAGGTTGGGATTAAAGGGATAACCACATTCTCTAAAACACTCAACTCCTCTAAAAGGTGAAACTTTTGAAAAATAAAACCAACCTTTTCTCTACGATAAAGGGATGCAAAATCTTCAGGTAGTTTAGAAACGATCTCCCCATCCACAACGACTTTACCACTTGTTGGACGGGTTAAAGCTCCAATTAAAGCTAAAAGAGTACTTTTTCCACTTCCACTAGGACCAACCAAAAGGGTAAAACTTCCTTTTGGGATATAAAAGGTTGCTTCTTCTAACGCTACAACCTCTTTAGAAGTCCCTAGATTATAAACTTTTTTAACCTTTTGACACTCTATCATCTTAATATCTCTTCAGGATCAACAACGCTTGCTCTCCAACTAGGAATAATCACTGCAAACAGATAAAGAGGAACGGTAACTAAAAAGAGGGTAATAAACACTCCCCAATCCCAAACGGGAAGAAACTCAACAGTAGGCTTTAAAACAGAAAATCCGCTAAAAAGGTTTCTAAGAAGAGGGGCTTGAAACCAAAACACATACCCATAACTTAACACTATTCCTATAAAAAAAGCATTCCCTACTACTAAAAGTGCTTCCAAGAACTTTAGTTTTAAAATATCCCTAATTTGCCATCCCAACGCTTTTAAAATACCGATTTCTTTCATCTCTTCTTGACCAATCGCACTTATTCGCTCAAAAGCTAGGATAAAAAACGCCAAAAACGCCCCCAACATCACCGCTAAAAAAACTCCCTGTTTATAATCAAAAAGATTCTGATAACTAGCTTTAATATCCTCTTTAGAGATAACTCTACTATCGGGAAAGAGTGTTTTTATCTTTTGAGAGATTAAAGGAACCTCTTTAGGATTTGGTACTTTTACAACTATATCTGTGGCTAAATGGGATGGAAGCTGAAAAATTTTTCTTGCTAAAGGGAGAGGAAGTAAAATAGTATCACTAGATTCTAAAGCGGAAGTGGTTGGAAATGTTCCTTTCAATTTCACTTGAACAAACTCTCCGCTAGGGGTTATAAAGTTAAAAAACTCTTTATAATAATAGTTATTTAAAATCCGCTTTACCCCTTCCCCTACAACCATAACATTCCCCTCAAACTCATTTAAAGCCAAAAAGTTGTTTAAAGTTTTAGTATATCCTATCTCTTCCAACCCAACTACACTAAAATTAACTCTTGCGGGAGCAAAATAGTAATATCCCCACACTCTAGGATAGGCAGCTTCCACCCCTACAATCTCCTCTATCTTTTCAACTCTATCTATCTCAATGGGGATCAATCTTCCGGCTAACGTTTTTTGAACTATAATCTCCGGAAGCTCTTCCACCGTTAAAAACAGCTCTTTTTTTAAAGAGAGGGAAATTAAAAAGATAGATGAGGTTAGCCAAATTAACAAGGTGTAAATAAAAAAGACTGCTAAATATTTCCAAAACCTTCGCTTTAAAGAGCTAATTGCAAACTCAATCATCTAATCTCCCCGTTGGCTCTAAGGTAGGGAGGAGGAGCATATACAAAATCGCTAGGAAAATAGGGAGGAAGGGAAGGAGAGATTCCAAACACATCAAATAGAGTAGAAAGAGTTCGGTGACGAATGAAATGGGCTTCTGTAGAGATTGCGAGATCGGGAAGAGTTATTAAAGCTACAGCTCTTTTTTTAGGTTGCAAGGGTGGGGTTTTAAACCCCAACACTACTACTAACCCCAACAAAATTAGATATAAAACTCTAATCAAGCTCTTTTATAACCTCTGGTGTAATCTCTTCAAAATGTAAAATCTTCTCTCCTTTATGATCCTCTAGAAAAGTTTTAGCCTCTTTTTCAGTTTTAAAAGGTATCAACTCTTTTCCCATCGGTCCTAAAACATCGCTTCCTTTTACATAAAAAGCTTTATTGGCCTCTATAACTTCCTGAGTATAGTAGTCGCTTACATAAGCTCGTTTGATCTCCTTTGGATGTTTAAAATAGTATTTCATCATATCTTTTACACCATCAAAATAGAGCTTATTACCCTCTTTATCGATAAGTAAAGTTGCCCATTTAGGATATTTTGCTACAAACATACCGCAAACTGGACATTTAGCATCTTGTGGAACTTTTAATTTTTTCTTATCCTTAGCTTCCCAGATATAAAGTGCTAATGCCTGTAACCGTTTTCCCCTTACATCTCCACACACTTTAGACTCTCTTAAGTAGTTTTTTAACTCCCCAATAGAGTTAAACTTCTCTTTAGAGATAGGCTGATTACAGTTTTGATATACAATCTTTCCGATTGGATAAACCCGTTTATGTTTCTTTTTAGTTAGCCATTGATTTTCTTTTTGAAGGTGTTGAAGCTGTTGTTTAAACACCTCATCAAATCTCATTATTGCCCCACCATACTCTTGCTGAAATTTTAAAGCATCCTCTTTATTTGCAAAAGCTATTTTGCTGTTCCTACTCATAGTACCAGGAACTTCACTTCCTACTACATAGAAAGCTTCTTTAGCTGGAATAAATTTTCCACTTACGGCATCGATAACCAAAACGGTTTTTATCTTATCTTTAAGCTTAGGATACTCAACTGCTAAACAGTGCATAGAGCAATACTGTTTTTTGGTACCATCTTTTAATTCTACTGCGTGGTTTGTTTTACAAAATTTCCCTAGGTTCATCCCACAAACTTCACACCACTCTTTAGCTTTAGTAGTGGCTATTAAAGGTGGGTTAGAACAACTCTTTTCAAACGCAAAAGCCCCTAAAATAGCAACCATTAAAAGTAAAGCAACCTTTTTCATACTTCACCCTTTTTTAGAACTATTATATCCCTCCATTGTTAAAAAAAGGTTAATTCTTTTTATTAGTCTTAAGAAGGCACTAAAAACAGCTCTAAATTTATCGGTTTGATTTATTTAAAAAATCAAAACATTCAATTAAATTTAACAAAAAAGGAAAGTGTAACAATTTTTCAAGATAATCTTTTCTAATTAAATCTCTTCCTTCCAAAAAAGGAGCGTTTTTATAAAAAGTTAAGTTGTAGATGTTAGACTAATAGGAGCTAGTAATAGCGGTGTAAAGATATTTGCCCAAACTTATAATTTTAAGAAGTTGGGCTTATAAAGGAGAGAAGATGAAGCTGGGTTTTTTGGTTGACTTAAACCTGTGTATGGGGTGTAAAGGGTGCGAAGTTGCCTGTAAAGTTGAAAATAAGGTACCTTTACACTCTTGGAGATTAAGGGTTAAATATGTGGACGTGGGGGTTTATCCTGAAACTAAGAGAACCTATACTCCTCTTAGATGTAACCATTGTGAAAATGCTCCCTGCGAAAGAATCTGTCCAGTAAGTGCGTTACACTACTTAGAAAACGGAATCGTAAATATCGACAAAGATCGCTGTATCGGGTGTGCTGGTTGTATGATGGCTTGCCCATATGGAGCTATCTATATGGACCCTGAAACCAATACGGCAGATAAATGTACCTACTGTGCCCACAGAGTGGCTAGTGGAATGATGCCCGCGTGTGTGGTAGCGTGTCCGGTTGAAGCTAACATCTTTGGAGATTTAGATGATCCCACTAGCCATATTAGTCGCTACATCATGGCACACCAAAAAGATGGAGGGGTTAAAGTTAGGAAACCGGAGAAAAACACCCATCCAAAACATTTTTATGTTGGTGGAGGAGAGGTTCAACTCAATCCTTTAGCGGCCAAAAGAGAAGAGGGATACAACCTTTTTAACAAAATTACACACTTAGACCATATAGGAGGTCATTAATGGATACCATTTCAGCTACCAATGCCATAGTAACTTTAGATGTTCCTATTCCTGAAGTGATATGGGGATGGATGATTACACTCAATATGTGGGCAAAAAGTATAGGTACAGGGGTTGTGTTAGTTGGGGCGTATCTGTTGGCTAGATACAAAGATAAAGTTGGAGATAGTTTAAAGATCGCTATTCCAGTAATCTCATTCATCTTTTTAAACATCTTTTTACTTTTTACCCTTTTAGACCTTCATCAACCCCTTAGAATGTGGCATATCTTTGCATATCCCCACTGGACGAGTGCGATTACGGTTGGGGCGTGGATGGCCACTCTATTTACCGGTATCATTTTTTTACTTTTAATCATAGCGATAAGAAAAGTTGCTATCTCTCATAAAGAGAGCGTTCCAAAACTTTGTCAAAAATTGGCAAAAGTGGAATTTTTAGATGATGAGCTTTATAGCAAACTTTTAAAAGTAGCTGTGGTTTTGGCTATACCGGTTACACTTTACACTGCTACTATTATGGGGGAAGCAACCGCAAGGGAGTTGTGGCAAACACCCACAGAACTGGTACAGATGCTTTTAGCCGCTCTATTAGCAGGAAGTGCCGTTTTACTCATTGTAGGAAATGGTTGGAGTTATGAGGTAAAAAAAGATTTAGCAATTATCCTAGGAGTAAGCGCATTTTTTAGCTTTATTATCTATATGGGAGAATATTTCTTTGGACATATGAAAGCGGAAGAGGTTGCGGCAACGCTAAAAGCAGTCCAAGAAGGTGGGGCATACCATTACCTCTTTTGGGTAGGACAGTGGATCGCTTTTATCATCCCGATGGTGTTAGTCTATTTTAGTTTAAAATCTAAAAGTTCCTCACTTCTTAATCTAGCCAGCGCTTTAGCGATTATTGGACTCTTTCTTACCAAACACGTTTGGCTTATCATTCCGCAACTAATACCTCTTAGCTAAGGAGTTTGAATGAGTTTTCTTGAGAGCAGAAGAAATTTTTTAAAAGGTACAGCGGCAGTTACAGCAGTAGTTTTAAGTAAAGGTGTGTTTGAAAATATAGCCCAAGCTACTCCTACTCAAAACACAAAATTTACAGATACTCCCGATTCTATCTCTTTCTACCCTCCTTTAGAGGAGTGGGACGATTTTAAAGAGTTAGATGGAGATGATTGGAAGCGGGGCGGAATTTCTAGAAAAGGTGTTCAAAGTAAAGAGAATCCGGAGGGGATTTATGTAAACGAATATATCATCGTCCCAACAGTATGTAACAACTGCGAAGCGGGATGTGGTCTAACTGCGTGGGTGGACAAAAAAAGCTTTGTTGTAAAAAAATATATGGGTAACCCACTACATAGCGGTAGTAGAGGTAGAAATTGCGCGAAAGGGTATGGAAGCTGGTCACAGATGTATGATCCCGATAGAATCCCTTTTCCTTTAAGAAGAGCACCTAATAGCAAACGGGGCGAAGGAAAATGGGTTAGAGTTACTTGGGATGATGCGATGAAAGAGATTGGGGCAAAGATTAGAGAGCTTCTAGAGCAAGGGGATGAGGAAGCTAAAAAGATGTTTATCTACCATGTTGGACGCCCCAACGAAAACGGCTTTGGAAACAGAATTCCTCACACTCTTGGATTTGATGGGTATGATTCCCATACAAATATTTGTAGTGCTGGGGCAAGACAGGGGGGAATCCAGTGGGCAAACGATGATAGAAACTCTCCCGATTGGGCTAACGCTAGATTGATTTTCCTTCAATCCTCTCACGCAGCCGATGCGGGACACT
>JAADFB010000024.1 GCA_013153095.1 Campylobacterota bacterium
GACCACCACTTGGAGCCGTAGTTCAGTTGGTTAGAATGCCGGCCTGTCACGCCGGAGGTCGCGGGTTCGAGTCCCGTCGGCTCCGCCACTTATTTCAAAAAATCCATTAAAATCTCTTTGTGATCAAATACCAATTTTTCCCAAGGTAGTTCTTCCAGTTTAAAAATAAATGCTCTCTTAGCATCATCTCCGCCTTGAGGTTCTCCATACGCACTACAGATAAAAGTTAAAGAGACGGTATGAAATCGAGGATCGCGGTTAGGATCGCTATAGACTCCTAAAAGTCTATCAATCGTTACTTCTAAACCGATCTCTTCCTTCATCTCCCGTTTTAAAGCATCTTCCACTCTCTCGCCAATTTCTACAAATCCTCCCGGTAATGCTAGCCCTAATGGAGGATTTTTTCTCTCTATCAAAACGATTCCTTTAAACCTTTCTCCTTCAAAAATCTTTACTATCCCATCTACCGCTACAAAAGGTGTTTTTATCATCCTCTACTCCTTAAAAACGTTTTCAAATCTTTTAACTTTAAAGTGTTGATAATCTCTGTCTTTTCACACCAACCCCGCCTAGCTTGATTAACCCCATACTCGATATAATCTAACGCATAGATGTTATGGGCGTCACTATTAATTACCATCTTTGCCCCTATCTTTTTAGCTAAAAGGATACTCTTATCATCTAAATCCAATCGATCTGGTTGGGAGTTGATTTCTAATGCGATATTTCTCTCTTTAGCCTCTAAAAACACCTTTTCTAAATCTATCTCCACCGGAGGGCGAAGATTTATCCTTCTAGCTGTAGGATGTGCAAAAATATTAACATAGGGGTTATCGAACGCTTTTAATACTCTAAGAGTTTGCCGTTTTTTAGAGAGGTTAAACTTATAATGAAGAGAGATAACCACCACATCCAACTCTTTTAATACCTCATCCTTTAAATCTAAGCTCCCATCCTCTAAAATATCCACTTCCATCCCCGTTAGGAGAGTAAATCCTTTTAGTTCTTCATTAAGCCTTTTTATCTCTTCTATCTGTTTTAATAATCTCTTCTCATCCAAGCCGTTTGCGATAGTTAATCGTTTGGAGTGATCTGTTATTGCAAGATAGCTGTATCCTAACTCCTTTCCAGCTTTAGCCATCTCTAAGAGTGAGTGTCTTCCATCGCTCCAATTGGTATGGAGATGTAAATCTCCTTGTAGGTCTTTTGTTGTAATTAGTTTAGGAAGTTTATTTTCTTTACACGCCTCAATTTCTCCTCGATCCTCTCTTAATTCTGGTTCTATCCAGCAAAGTCCTAAAATTTTATAAACCTCTTCCTCCTCTTTCCCTGCAACTTTTTTATCCTTTTTAAACACTCCATACTCATTAACTTTTAACCCTTGCTCTTGAGCAATTTTTCTAATTTTTACATTGTGCGCTTTTGAACCGGTAAAATATTGTAAAGCGGCTCCAAAACTCTCTTCTTCCACACTTCGTAAGTCAACTTTTAATCCACCTTCTAAAATTACGCTGGCTTTAGTCTCCCCTGCTCCTAAAACCTTTTTAATTTTAGGATATTGGATAAAATGTTTTATCACCTCTTGAAAATTATCTTTAGAGGCCAAAAGATCAATATCCCCTACCACCTCCTTTTTTCTTCTAAAACTTCCTGCAACACTAAGCTTTTTTGGGTCAATTTTTAAAAGATACTCTTGCAACTCCTGAAGATACTCTTTAGCCTCCGCCCAAAGAAACTTTTTACTCCCAACCCCCTCTTGACAATATTGTAAAATTTTTTGCTGTAGCTTCTTTCCAAACCCTTCTAGGGTCGATAGATTTTTTACTTCCTGACAAAGCTGCTGCTTGGAAGAGATTTTTAACTTTTTATACAACCGATTAACCCTCTTAGCCCCCAACCCTTCTATCTCTAACAGTTCCAATAAGGAAAGGGGGTACTCCTTTTTTATCTCCTCCAGTTTTTTAAAAGTAGAAGTAGTTACAATCTCTTCAACAGTTTTTGCTAAATCTTTTCCAATCCCTTCAAACTGTGTTAAATCATACCCCTCTTTTATCAACTTCTCTATTGGAGTGGGAAGATTTTCTAGAACTCTTCCAGCTTCCTGATACGCCCTAACTTTAAAAAAGTTTTCTCCCTTAATCGCTAGTAAAGAAGCGTAGGTTTTGAGTAAATTGGCGATCTCTTTATTTCTCATAGCCCGACTTTAAATAAGCTCCATACACCATCAAGATAACTCCTGCTATCATCATTCCATAAACTCCACTATAGGAGAGCTGAACACAACCAACGGTAAAAGAGTTAAAGGCTGTAACCATCAACCCCCAACCAAAAAGGTAAAACAGCTCTCCTTTTCTGCAAACTCTACACCTCATCTATCCTCTTTAAGCTATCTAGTGTGATCTTTGAATTATAATATAAAGTTTAGTTAGGAAGGAGCGATCTTTGCAAGGTAGAGTTTTGTTAGTAGAAGATGATATAAATTTGAGTGAAACTATCAAAGAGTATCTAGAAGATGAAGGGTTTGAGGTTGATAGTGTGTACACTATCGAGGAAGCGTTAGATAAGGTTTATGAAAAGAGTTACGATATTTTGCTTTTGGATGTGATGGTACCGGGTGGGAGCGGATTTGAGTTACTAAAAAAGATTAGAGAAAAAAGTGATACCCCTGCTATCTTTATCACAGCATTGGACAGTGTAGACGATCTAGAAGAGGGATATAATAGTGGATGTGACGATTATATTAGGAAGCCGTTTGCTCTAAAAGAGTTAAAGTTAAGGATAGAAACCCTTTTAAAACGGGAACTTCAAACTAAAGAGAATCAAATTCCTATCGATGAGAAAAGCTATTTTGATCTAAGAACCAATGAGTTGGTAGTAGAAGGAAAACCTATAAACTTGAATCAGAAGGAGTTGAGGTTATTAAAACTGTTTTTAAAACATCCCAACGAACCCTTAAGTCACGAGAGGATATATCAAAGTTTATGGGATTACGAGGAAACTCCTAGCGATATGGCTCTTCGAACCTACATAAAAAATTTAAGAAAACATCTAGGGAAGGAGAAAATTGAGAGTATTAAGCGGTATGGATACAAGTTTATTAAGTGAAAGAAAGAGCCTTTTTAGTTTTTTAGCTCTTTATATCTTTTTAACTCTAATTATCCTTTCCCTCTCCTCTTTGATGTATTACAAATTTCAAAAAGAGATAATGTTAAACTCCCACCTTCCAAAGCTACAAGAGTATGCTAAAGATGTGATTGGAAGAATTAAGGAGATGCATTCTAGCCTTTTAAAAGATAACTATTACCCCCGTTACTCCTCCTTTAAATCGGCTATCTATGATGCCGACCATATAAAAATCTTCTCTTTACTAGAAAATGAGGAGATCGATTTTAAAAGTGTATTGTATAAAAAAGATGGGGTAATCCACTTTATCAAAGAACCCGACCTTTACTATCTAGGAGCTAAATATGTAGTGATAGAGGTAAAGGATAATGGAGATTGGCTAGTTGAGGTTCGTCAAAATATCGTAATTTTTGGATCGCTTTTTTTGCTGTTTATGGCGGTTTTAGGATATTTTTTGGTAAACCTCTTCCTTCGTCCAATGAAAAACTCTCTTCTACTTTTAAACAATTTCATAAAAGATACCACCCACGAGCTTAACACTCCTGTGAGTACAATTCTAACCAATATAGAAACTATTCCCCAAGAGGAGCTTCCTCCAAAACTATTAAAAAAGATAAAAAGGATAGAAATTGCTGCAAGAACTATATCCCATATCTATCAGGATTTAAGCTACCTTCTTTTACATCAACGCCTATCTTCAAACTTACAAGAGATCGACGTAAACGAGCTTATCGCTCAGCGGATAGAATATTTTAAAACTTTAGCCGACTCCAAAAAGATAAATATAAAATTTCATAAATCTCCCTCCAAACTGAAAGCAGATCGCAAAAAGATGGCAAGATTGATCGATAATCTCCTCTCCAACGCTATAAAATATAACAAAATTGGAGGGGAGATAATTATTACAACTTTTCCTAAGGGATTTATAATCGAAGATAGTGGAGTTGGAATTCCTCAAGATAAACTTAAAAAGATTTTTGAAAGATATATTCGAGTACAAAATAGTGAAGGGGGATTTGGGATAGGACTCCATATCGTTTCAATGATCGCAAAGGAATTTAACCTTAAAATCGACATCGATTCCAGACTAAACAGCTATACCAAAGTGAGCGTAAGATGGTAAAGGTACTTTTTACACTATTTCTATTAATAGAAATAGGGGTTAGCGATCCTTTTAGGACTCATTGTATCCCTTGTCACAAAGAACAAAAAGTTTCCCTTAAAAAGATATTTTTTGATTATCTTCTATATTTTAGCAGTGAAAGAAAAGTTAAGGCTAGTATTAAAGAGTTTCTTCTTCATCCCTCTCCTAAAAAACAAATTTACAAAGAGAAAAAGCTGTTTAAACACTCTCTTCCATTAGAAGTTATAGAGCCAGCTATCGATATTTACTGGGAGTTGTATAAGGTGATTGGAAAGATAAAATAGTTCACAATTGGTTCACGATTCTGTTTTATAATACTTCTACAGTTAAAAAGGTTGAGGCGACAACCTCAAAGTTCCCTAAGTTGGGAGTTCGTCAAAAAACTTATAAGGAGGCGAAGAATGAGAAAACTCGCTACAGTTATGTTTGCAGCACTGCTTGGACTAAGCTTTGTAACAACTTCAGCTATGGCTGATGCAAGCAAAGGTCAAAAACTTTATCAAAAGAAACTTAAAAAGGTGTGTGGATTTAACGGAGCTAAATTTGCTTCTAAACATACACAAGACGAGTGGGAAGAGATTTTTGAAGAAGGCAAATTTGAAGATGAGATTCAAAACCTTTGCCCAGCGTACAAAAAAGGTTATCTAAAACCGGGTCAATTACAGCATATCTACGATTTTGCGTATGAGTACGCTAGCGATAGCGGAAACGTTCCTAGCTGTTAAGAGAGTTTTTCTCTCTTAACCCCTCAAAAAAACTCTTAAAAAGGAGGTAGAAAATGAAAAAGTTAGCAGTTGTAGCTTTAGCAAGTGTTACAGCGATCTCTTTAATGGCAGCTGATGGTGCAGCACTTTATAAAAAATGTGCAGGATGTCACGGATTACACGGTGAAAAGAAAGCTTTAGGAAAATCTGCTCCAATTAAAGGTTGGGATAAAGAAAAAATTATCGAAGCACTTAAAGGTTATAAAGCTGGGACTAGAAACGTTTATGGAATGGGTGCATTGATGAAAGGTCAAGTAGCTAGCCTTTCTGATGCAGATATTGAGGCTATTGCAGATTACCTTTCCAAGCAGTAGCTCTAAAACCAAAGGCTTTTGCGCCTTTGGCTAATCTTGTTGCTGAGTATGGATCACAAAGCGGTTTACCCATCTCTCAATTTGTGGAGTTGTTAACGCCCCTGAAACCCTATCTAGCTCCTCTCCTTGCTTAAACGCTATCATCGTTGGAATCCCTCTAATAGCGTAAGTAGCCGCTATTTGAGGGTACAACTCCGTATTTAGTTTTGCGAATCTCGCTTTTAAAGGAAACTGCTTTGCGGCCTCTTCAAAATTTGGAGCCATCATCTGACAAGGTCCACACCAAGGCGCCCAAAAATCTACAATTACGGGAATATCGTTTTTGGTAATCATAGGTTGAAAATTTTCCAAATTTAACTCGATTGGACGGGTATCTAACAGATTGTAACCACATTTCCCGCAGTTGGCTTTAGAGTAATGTTCCTTAAAAGGGATTCTATTAACTGCTAAACAGCTTGGGCATACGATATTTAACGGTTCCATACTTTTCTCCTTATAGTGAAATTTAACTTCAAATTGTAGCAAAAAAATAGCCTAACTTAGTTTACGCTTTGTTATAATTTTAATAAAAATTGTTTATGGAGAAAAGTATGAAAAAACTCTTCTTACTTTTTATTCCTATAATCCTTTTTTTGATCTCTTACCTTTCCAAAGAAAAAACTTCCCTTTCCACCTCAATCTCTCTTAAAAAGGCAACCTCTTTAAATAAAGATCGCTACCGCTTAAACTGTGTGGAATGTTTTGAGCAGTATGTAGAAGATGTGATCAATAACGGATTGGACATTTTTCACTATCCTAGTGGTGCAATGCCCGCAGGAACTGTAAGTAAAGAGGAGGCTAAAAAAATCGCCGCTTTTATGGCTACTTTACAAGGTTTTACCCCCACAAATGTAGAGTATGTAGAGGAGGGGAAAGCTCTCTTTTATGGAAACTGTACAGGATGTCACGGGGTTGAAGGAAAAGGACAAGAGGGTTACTTCCCAGACTTAACTAAAAGGCCATTAGAAGGGTTTAAACGGTTGGCTACTCAATAAATTCTTTAAGTTTTAGATTAAATTTAAAGTTTAAAGGGTATAATTGGAAAAACTTAAAGGATTTGAGATGATCCCTAAAGTTGTTTTTGAAATAATCTCCCCAATTCAGCCGGTAGCCACCTATCCTAAAGAACCGCCTTTTGAGCTGTTATTGAAAAAATATCTTAAAAAGTCCAACAAAAAACCTTTAAAAAGGAGAAAAAGAAAGCCACAAGGAAGAGTTGATATTTATGTCTAATTAATAGAAATTTAACACTCCTTTGCAATAATTTAAAAAAGGTAAAGGGGTGATTTTATGAACCGTTTTCTTCTTTCAATAGCGCTAAGTTCTCTCCTTTTTGCTCAAGAGGTAACTTTAGAGAAAGTGTTGATCCAAGAGGAGTTAGAAGAAACTTCTCCCACTTTACAGCAAGAGGAGTTGGAGTTTACACGACAGCAAGATTTGGCGGAGATGTTAAGCGAGTTATTACCTGAGATCAACATAGTTAGGGCAAGTGCTATAGGAAACGATATAGTATTGCGAGGTTTTAAGCGGGATGATATTAACGTTTTAATCGATGGGGCTAAAATCTATGGAGCGTGTCCTAACAGAATGGATCCCCCGGCGATGCACGTTTCTGCAGGAGAGATAGAAAGTATTTTAGTAAAAGAAGGGCCTTTTGATGTAGAAAATTTTGGAAGTTTGGGCGGGGTGGTTGAGGTTAAAACTAAAGAACCAAAAGAGGGAAAAGAGAGCAGTATAGGGGTTAGAGTTGGTAGTTTTGGATTTAAAAAAGGGGAGTTTACCACTAGTGGAGGAGATGAGAGGTTTAAATTTTTACTGGGTGCTAGTAGAGAAAGTAGTGAGCAGTATGAGGATGGGGATGGAAGAACTTTAGTAGAACAAAACTGGTACCAATTGGGGAAAAAAGACCCTTACAGCTATCAGGAGAAGTATAAAGATTTAGACGCATATCATAGGGGAGTAGTTTGGGGGAAAACTGTTTTTACTCCAACTTCTAATCAAGAGCTAAAGCTCTCTTTTTATAGCGATAAAGCCACCGATGTTTTATATCCCGCGTTTCAAATGGATGCCCAACTGGATAAAACTTTGATGGTAAATGGGGAATATCTGTTCAAAGAGCTTGCCCCTTACTCCAAAGAGTTAAGTTTTAGCGGATACTATTCTAGTGTAAAACACGATATGGGGACGGAGTTTAGGAATGCAGCTTTACCCCAAGTTATGGATGGAAAACTTTATCGAACCCACCACGTAGAAAGTTATATTAAGGGAGGAAAAGTAAAAAACAGTTTTGATGCAGCTGATATTCTTTGGACAGTTGGGGCTGATGTAAGTAAACGTAACTGGAACGGAATCTGTTTAAGTGAGCCTTCTAAAAAACCTAGACAGGTGAGAATTCCAGATGTAGATACGGATAATGGCGGTATTTTTTTAAAGGCGTTAAAAAACTTGGATCGGCTTACTTTAAAATTTGGGGTAAGATATGATAAAACCGATATAGAGGCCAATAATCTTAACGATCCTACTATCGCAAATGTTCCTGCCATTCAAAACCACTACAAAAACAAAACTTCTAGAGATTTTAAAAACTTAAGCGCAAATTTGGTTGCAGATTATAGAGTAAATGATGATATATCGGTATATTTTGGAGTTGGACAAGGGGTTAGAGTACCGGATGCCCAAGAGCTTTACTTTATAGGATATATGAAGGGTAACTGGACTAGGAAGGGGAACCCAGATTTAAAAGAGAGCAAAAACCAAGAGGTGGATTTAGGAGTTAGTGCCAATTTAGGAGAGCTATCTTTACACGCGGGAGCGTTTTATAGTAAATTGAAAGATTACATCTATGCCTATAGGAGCAATGTGGGAAACGCTGATCCAAACTCCTACTATTTAACTTGGACTAATATCGATGCGCATATTTACGGAGGAGATTTAGGGGCTAACTACTCTCTTAACGATTATCTCTTTTTGGAAGGCTCTTTAGCTTATCAGAGAGGGGAAAAGGATGATTTAATCCCCAACCAAAAAGATAAAGATATGGCTATGATCCCTCCTTTGCACGCAAGGGTTGCGTTAAGTTATAGTGATGGGGACGATTTTGCGATGATAGAAGGGCTTTTTAGTAGTGATTGGGAAGACTTTGATAGCGACAATGGGGAGAGGGCTATCGATGGCTGGAGCGTAATTAACTTAAAAGCTTCTAAAAGAATAAACGATGAGGTTACCCTAAATGTAGGGGTAGATAACGTTTTTGATGAAACTTACGCTACAAATAACACCTATGTGGGTAGAGCTTTAATTGGAGCTAGAACTCCTGTATTGATAAATGAACCGGGAAGATTTTGGTATGCTAACTTAAATGTTAGATTTTAAAGGATAAAAAGATAGAAACCGTTGATTTAATTGGAATTATCACCGTAGCTTTTTTGGGAAGTTTGGGGCATTGTGTTGGAATGTGTGGAGGTTTTGTAATAGCCTACACAACTGCTAAAGTTGATCCCTCAAAAGGAAAGCTTTGGGGAAGTACCGCCCACTTAGCTTACAATCTAGGGCGTATAACCTCTTACGCCCTTATCGGAGCGCTGTTTGGTTACTTGGGTTCAATTATGTTAATTTCAAAAACACTCCACGGAACACTTTACATTTTAGTAGGGGTGTTTATGATATTGATGGGGCTTTCCCTTTCAGGTAATTTAAAATTTTTAACTTCGATTGAACTTTCCTTAACTCATCTCCCTTTTTTTAAAAAACTTTTTTCAACTCTTTTACATTCCAAATCGTTACTGAGCTTTTTCTTTTTAGGGATGTTAAACGGCTTTTTACCGTGTGGATTGGTTTATTTTTTTGCAGCTTCTGCAGCAGCTACCGGCAGCCCCTTTTGGGGAGCGGTGGTAATGGTTATTTTTGGAATCTCTACCGTTCCGGTGATGTTTGGTTTAGGCACAATAGCAGGGTTTTTAAAAAGTTCCTCTTTTAGATTGTTGATGATAAAATTGGCTTCTATTGTGATAGTGATCTATGGAATCTACTTAACCTACAAAGGCTACTGGTTTATCAGCAATCCTAACGCTTCTATCCACACTTGTCACTAAGGAGTTTTCTCCTTTTGTGGCATAAAAGTTACTTATTTCTTTCTTTAAACCTTCAATTTTGTTAAAAATCTCTCCCCTTAAACGCTCTTTTTAATAATTTTTCTTTCTAGATAACCCAGCCAAAAGCGTGACTTAACGGGCAGATTTAATAATCTGGTCAAAATATAGTATAATTTTTGTTATGAAAATGCCACTAAAAGCTTTTAAGATTTTGTTCGTTTCTCGATGTGATGAGGAGTGCGATCTAACCTGGTTATTACGACTCTTTACCAAAGATCTCCATCTAGCCAAAGACCCAAAGGAGGCGTTAGAGATTTTTCAAAATGAGGAGATCGATATAGTAATCATCTATCTTGATGAAGCTAGAGAAGTGTTAGAAAAGATTAGAGGAACTAGAAAAGATAGCTTAATTTTGCTTATAACCTCTAAAGATAACTGCTCTTTACTCTTTGACGCGGTAAATAAAGGAGTTAATAGGGTTGTAGATGCTCCTCCTAAACTTGAAGAGGTAAAACGAGTGTTGGAGGAGTTTGAAAGTGAACTTTTTATTCAACGCGCTAAAGAGTATAACACTTTTATGCTCAACCAATACAAAAACGCGATCGATAGCTCCAATATAGTCTCTAAAACTGACATCAACGGGATAATCACTTACGTAAATGAAGAGTTTTGCAAAATCTCCGGATACACTAAAGAGGAGCTTCTAGGTAAAAACCACAATATTGTCCGCCATCCCGATGTACCTAAAGAGAAGTTTGAAGAGTTTTGGAAAACGATTCTAGCTAAACAGATTTGGAAAGGGACGGTTAAAAACAAAGCAAAAGATGGAACTACCTTTTATGTAAATACTACCGTAATTCCTATTATTGATGAAAAAGGTGATATTGCAGAGTTTGTAGCTATCCGTTACGATGTAACAGAAAGTGTCAAACTTCAAGAAAAGCTCCAAAAGAAAGAGAAAGAGCTAGAAGCTTTAAATCAGGAGCTAGAAAGGAGGGTTAGGCAAAAAACCAAAGAGCTAATTGAGTTAAATAAAACGTTGGAAGAGAGAATTATTAACGAGGTTGAGAAGAATCGTCAAAAAGATCGCTTAATGTTTCAACAAGCTAGATTAGCGGCACTAGGAGAGATGTTAGGAAATGTTGCCCATCAGTGGCGACAACCTTTGATGGAGTTAGGAATTCTGTTTTATAGGATTAAAAAAGACCCTTCTTCGATCAAGGAGACCTATGAGAAAGGGATAGCGATTTTAGAAAAGATGTCCCAAACGATTTTAGATTTCCAAAACTTCTTTAGCCCCTCTAAACAGAAAGAACCGTTTTTAATATTAGAAAGCATAAACAACACCCTCTCGATTATTGAAGGTTCTCTTAAACGGCACAATATCGAAGTGGAAATCTTAGCTCCCGAAGATATTAAAGTGTGTGGCTATAAAAATGAGTTTTCTCAGGTGATTTTAAACATTTTAGCCAACGCCAAAGACGCTTTAGCTCAGCATCGTAAAGAGGGGCGAAAAATAGTGATAGAACTTAAAAAGGAAAAAAATACAGCCCAAATAGAGATAAGCGATAACGGTGGAGGGATAAAGAGTGAAATTATTGAAAAGATTTTTGAACCCTATTTCACCACTAAAGGAGCGAAAAAAGGTACAGGTATGGGGCTTTATATGTCCAAGATGATTATTGAAGGTAGTATGAACGGTGAGCTAAAAGCGCAAAATATCGAAAACGGAGCAAAATTTACCATAAAAATCCCTATAAAGGTGTAACTATGCTAAGCTGTAACAACATTTTAAAAAATTTATCGGTTCTTTATGTGGAGGATGAGCAAGATATTAGAACACTTTTACAAGAGGTTTTAAAAGATGAGTTTTCCAGTTTCGATACCGCTAAGGATGGAGAGGAAGGGTTAAGAAAATTTTTTGATAAAAAGTATGACTGTGTAATTACCGATATTGAGATGGAAGATATAGATGGGTTAACCTTAGCAGAAAAAATTAGAGATCACAACGATACAATTCCTATCATCCTTCTAACCGCCTATAGTGAAAAAGAGCGCCTCTTTAGAGCTATCGA
Source organism: Campylobacterota bacterium (assembly GCA_013153095.1). GTDB lineage: Bacteria > Campylobacterota > Campylobacteria > Campylobacterales > Nitratiruptoraceae > Nitratiruptor. The sequence continues at coordinate 11,551 of JAADFB010000024.1, forward strand.
TGTTGGAGTTAATAAATATTTAGTAAAACCTTTTACCCCCGATAAGTTACTAGAAGTTATTTGCGATATTTTTAAGAAACGGCTAGAGAGAAAAGAGCATATCGACTTAGGAAAGGGGTTACTTTATAACATCTATAGGGGAGAGCTTAAGAAAAATGGGGAGTTTATAACTTTAACGAAAAAAGAGAAACTTTTTTTAGACCTGTTGATAGAGCATAAAGATAGGGTGGTAACTTTTTCAGAGATCGATGATTATGTTTGGGGGGGAGAAGATTTTAGTGAAAACGCTCTAAGAACCCTAGTAAAGCGGGTTAGAAAAAAGAGCTATAAAGAGTTAATTAAAAACTTCTCTGGAGTGGGCTATAAACTAAACTTATAAAGACCTTATAAAAATAACATAATATCACTGTTTTTACTGTTTAAGCTTTCTTACAACTTACTTTGCTTATAATTGTTATTCGTAAAGAAATGTCAAATCCGTGACAAATCTTATAGGAGGT
>JAADFB010000017.1 GCA_013153095.1 Campylobacterota bacterium
AACCTCTTGAACTTCAAGAGGTTTAAAACTCTCTCTATCCAAGATCACCACACTTTGAGGAAGCAAACAGCTAGCAAAGAGATACTTCCCATCTCTACTTAAAGAGATGTTTCTAAGATTAACACACGCTCTAATTTTCTTCTTTAACCTTCCCTCTTTTAAAGAGTAGTGTCCTATCCACCCATCTCTAGTAGGGATGTAGAAATTTTTTCCATCTAGGGTATATTTTAAACCCCCGTGAACATTTTTAAACTCAAATCTATCTAGAACCTTCTCATCTTCCATCACCCAAACTCTATTAGCTCCTCTCTCCACCACTAAAGTTACATTTTCGATATTTTTAATCCCTAAATCTTTCTTAGGAAAGTGAAACTCTTTTTTACTTTTTAAAATCTTTGAGCTATCCCAACTAATCTTTTTCGTAAGTGGAGAGCGAAGATAAGCTATTATCGAATCCACCTCTTGAGAAGTTAAAAAATCAAATTTTGGCATTAGGGTTTGAGGAAGAGAGTTTTTAATGATATTAGTCAACTCTTTATCACTTGATTTTTTTAAAAATTGAGGAAGTAAAGGAGGTGCACTAATCCCCTCCCTCTCTTTTCCGTGACAGCTCGCACAATATTTTAGATAAAGCTCATTTTGAGCAAATAAAGAGGTTACTAAAAGTAAAAAAAGAGACCTTTTTTTCAATTACCTATCCTCCTTCTATCTAGAAAGCTCGACAGCTACCTAGATAGAACCCCCGTAAGGGGGAAGAGATTAATAGATGTCGTATTTGGTGTTGAAGACATTGAATTTACCGGTTGGAGTTCTAACCCAATCTCCTTCGATCGCCTTTTTTAGGTGAAGAGTGTTAGCATCATATACCAAAATTGCAGAAGGTACGAGCTTATTACCCCATACACTTACCCAAAACTCATCACCCTCTTTATTGAACTCGATATGAACAGGACCTCTAGGTTTGACTTTATATTTTTTACCTTTAACTCTCACCCATCTTTCTCTCACATATTTTCTAGGAATTTTGATAGTTTTTACAACTTCAAGAGTGTTTTTATCGATTACATAAAGTTGAGTTTGAAGCCTTCTATCTGGGTTTACCGGTCTATCTGCAATGATATATCTACAAGCTGGATGGGTTTTAATGAATAGGTTTCCTCCTCCAACTCCAGGAAGACTTATTTTTTTAACAACTCTCCACGCATATTGTGGATGGTAAGTAGGATCGGTTCCAATAAAACTTATATCGTTACTTCCAATATGTCCAGTAGCCCATAGTGGTCCATATTTTGGATGGTTGAGGTTTGCTCCCCGTCCAGGGTGTGGTTTTACCCCTCCACTTGGGATAATAGCCGCAACTTCGCCCTCTTTGGTATCAACAGCTACGATTTTGTTTCTTGCGTTTGCTGCAACTAGGAAATATCGTTTAGTTAAGTCCCAACCTCCATCGTGTAGGTACCGCTCAGCCATAAGCATATGAATTTTTGGGTTTCTAGGATCGGAGTAGTTGTAAAGCCAAACCTGCCCAGTTTCTTTAACGTTGATAACCCATTCCGGCTTATGGTGGTTAGCCACAATTGAAGCAACCCTAGCCTCTCGTGTAAACTCTCCTGTATCGTAAGTATAACTTGCGGTAGAAACGATCTGAATTGGTTCTAAAGTATCACCTTTTAAAGTTACGATTGAAGGTGGCCAGTAACATCCAACAACCGCATACTCATCCTCATACCCTTTAGCTTTAGAGGTATCAATACTTCTAGCGTCGTTACAAACTCTAATCTCTGCAACATTTTGCGGTTTTTTCATCCAAAGATCAATTACAGAAGCTTTACCATCCCGCCCAATAGCATACATATATCGTCCAGATTTACTGGTTCTTAAAATGTGGGTAGCAAAACCGGAAGGAACGATACTAACTAGCTCTTTTGTATCTCCATCAATAATAGCCACTTTACCTACATCTCTTAACACTACTCCAAAGTAGTTTTCCCAGTTTCTATTGGTTTCAGGTTGTTTTGGTCGCTCTTCAGGTGGAATTAAAACTTTCCAGCTAGCTTTCATATCCGCCATCGATTTCTCAGGAGGACTTACTGGTGGAAGTTGGATAAATTTAGCCATTAACTCGGTCTCTTCTTTAGTCATCTCACCGCTAGCTCCCCAGTCTGGCATACCTCCAGGAGTTCCGTTATAGATGATGTAAGCTAGAGTCTCTGTTCCCATCGCTCTAGTTTTTTCAGGTAAAAGGTTTGGCCCTAACGCCCCTTTTCTAAGCATTCCGTGACACCCAGCACATCTATCAAAGTAGATTTGTGTAGCTTTTTTCATCTCTTCAGGAGTTAGTTTAATATCATCAGCCGCTACCAGGCCGCTAACTAACCCAACCGCAAGCGCGATACTAATCTTCTTCATAGCTTCTCCTTTCATTGGGTTTACTCGTTAGGAATATCTCCTCTTTCTAACCTTTTCTTCTCATCAAAGTAGATCCACACCATCGGAAGTACAATCAAAGTATGCAGTAAAATGGTTAAGGTCATAGGACCTTGATTAATTTTTGACCAGATACTGCAAACTACATCAACACAAGGCTCAATCATCTCACTCTCCTTTCATCAAGTATACTGATAAAATAGTTAACAGGAGCTTATAGCAACGCAAACAGCGTTACGCTGTTGCAGTTGCTGTTTCACCTTCATACACCTCAGCAGGTTGTTTCTTAGTACAAGTTAAAAGATCGTATACCAAGAACACATACCCAACAATTACCATCAATCCGGTTACTAGTCTCCACGCCATTCCTTGTACAAACCATTGATTAGCTTGAGCAACAAAATATCCTTCCCAGGTAGCTCCATACATTCCCCTCTCTACCATAGTTTGAACATAGGCAGAAATTGTTAACGCAACAGTCATCAAAAGTACACCTACTGTTATTAAGCTAATCGCCCACCAGCCGGCTTTGGTCATCTTAAGTTCTTTTAGACCCGCTTTTCCTTGAACTGCAAGATAGATAGCTGATATCATAATCGCCACATACGCACCAAAAAACGCTAGGTGTCCGTGAGCTGCTGGCCATTGAGTTCCGTGAGTGTAGAGGTTGATTTGAGGAAGAGTATGCATAAATCCCCAAACACCTGCACCTAAAAAGTTTCCAAAAGTTTCCACAGTTAACCAAGCAAATGCAGGTACATTTTTGATAGTGTTACCTTTTCCTCTCTCTTTCCCCCAATCATAAAGTACATGGACAAAAAGACCAACTAGAGGTACAGGTTCCAATGCACTAAAGAGCGCTCCAATCTCCCACCAATATTCAGGAGTTCCGATCCAAAAATAGTGGTGACCTAGACCAAGGATTCCTGAACCAAACATCATCGCAACCTCGATCCACAGCCACATCTCTACAACTTTTCGGTTAGCGTTTAAAGTTTTAATCAAAATATATCCACCAACCGCTGCTACATACACTTCCCAAGTAGCTTCTACCCAAAGGTGAACAACCCACCACCACCAAAACTGGTCAACTGCTATATTATCTGTGTAAAACATTCCAGCTAGATATAAACCGGCTAATGCAATTAAGTCCGCCATCAAAACTGTAAGGATACCGGTTTTTCTACCTTTCATTACAGTAGCATACACATTGTAAAGGAATACTAAAACTACCGCTACAATCCCAATGTCTGCCCAACGTGGAGCCTCAATATACTCTCTACCTTCAGTAATTAACCATAAAGTCCACTCATTTCCAGCTCCAACCTGAACAAGTAGATAAACTAGCACCACCACCGTAACCGCAGCTGTGAGGATATAAAACGCTAGTTCACCTAACTTTATCCCTACAACCTCTATACCGGCTTCATCGGGTAAAAGCCAATATACAGCTCCAATCATCGCATATAACAGCCACACAACTAACGCGTTAATATGTAACATTCTGTTAATGGAAAAGTCGATAATTCCAAAAAGAAAATCGGGATAGAGAAACTGAATCGCTGCAAAAAGTCCAAAAAGCAGCTGCGCACCAAAAAGAACAATCGCGACCGTAAAATATTTAATCGCTAACTCCTGCCCCTTGTAAAGTCTATTTTCTTGCATCTACCGCTCCTTTGATTTTGCCAAAGTTTCTTGGAAAGCCGTTAGTATCAATAGCTGACATAAATTTTAAATATGCTACTACCGCTTTAGCTTCCTCATCTGTAATTCCTAGATTTGGCATCTTTCTCTCATGCATCGCCATAGCTGGGGGATTTTTTAAGAACTCCACCATCGCATACTCTTTTCCATTATACGCAGGTGCTAAAGTTTCCCACGCCGGATCAAGCCACGCTTTTGTTAGATCTGGAGCGTAATAAGCACCATTTCCTAAAAGTGTATGACAATCCATACAGTTTTTAGCTTGTATTGTGAGTTTTCCTTTATGGATCAACTCTCTTGCTTCCTCTTCACTCCAATCATCTCTTCCAAAAAATTTTTCTTTCTCTTCATACTTGCTTTTACCATTCTCATCCATTCCACCAATAATAGGAACTTCGTGACCTCTGGTTCTATTTAACTGGTAATCTATTTTGTAATTGATTACTACTGGAGAGGGGATTCTTCTATCGACCTTGTTTTTTATATCTTCCTCAGTTCCCATTTTCATCTGAGCCATTGAGTCAAATGTTAATAAAATCAACAGCACCGCAGAAACACCCGTTACCCAAGTAGCCGATCTTCGCCAAAAGCGGTTACTCGTCCACACTGACGGCTTATTATCCATACTGCCTCCTTTTAATGATTAGCTTCCTCAAAGCGGTTATGTACCCTATCTAGTAGAAAGTAAACTATATGGGGGAAAATTAAATACCCAAACATCGCTCCTAAAAGCACTTTTTGTGTATAGGGTTCAACTCTTAGAAGTTCGCCTAAGTAGTAGATACACCCAACTAGTGCAAGCCAGGAGAGATATGCAAGGATCATCACCCAATTTTTTACCAATCTCAACTTGACGATCGTAAAAAAGCCCGCATACATCATCCCAAAAAAGATCACAAAAGCGGACACGATAAAGATTGGTAGAAAATCGGAGTGAGGAATATCTTGCATATAATACTCCATCGTGCCTCCTTAAGTTTTAAATTACAAAGATATTGTATAGATATTTTCTTTTAAAAGGGTTGATATTGGTCAAAAGACATTTTTTTGACATCGGTTGCTATTATCGAAAAAAGTTTAAAAATTGTTAGAAATTGGGAACTAAATAAAAAAATTATCCAAAAAAAGAGTTTCAAAAATAAAAGTTTAACTGTTTTATGAAGCTTTAACAAAACTCTAATTATAATCGCAAAAAAACTTTTTTAGAAGATAGTAGTATGGAAAACCTTAAAGATTTCTATTTATTTAAAAATTTAACCTCTCAACAGATTGACCGCTTAAAAGAGATTTCTACCATTAAGGAGTATAAACGGGGTGCGATCCCTTTTTATGAAGGAGAGAAGCCGAAGGATTTAATCATACTCTCTAGCGGTCTTTTACAAATTTTTAAAACAGATCACAAAGGAAATAGAGTAGTTCTTCATATCTTTTACCCCTACAGTTTAATTGCCGAAATAGCTAACTTTGAAAATATTCCCTATCCCGCTACCGGAGAGTTTTTAACAGATGGAAAACTGATCCATATCGATTATAAAATCTTTGAGAAAGAGTTTTTAAAAAATTCCGAAATCGCTTTTACCATTATTAAATCACTTTCCAATAAGATACGCCATCTAGAACACGTAATTACAAACGATATTATCTTAAGTTCTACCGCAAGGGTTGCAAAATTTATTTATGAACATGAAGAGGAGTTTCAAAAATTTAAAAAAAATGAGGTTGCAATGCTTTTAAATATTACTCCTGAAACACTTTCTAGAATTATTGCTAAGCTTAAGAAGTTAAACATTTTACAAAAAGAGGGGAATATTTATAAAGTGGTAAACAAAGAAGGATTAAAATCACTTTTTGAGTAACCTCCCCCCAAAGGAAGGAGGTTTTTTTAAAGCTGAGCGTTGAATTTGTAATCTAATTGAATCCAGTATTTATTTACATCCAAAGCGTTTTTAAGAATTGGGTTTTTAGAGATAGGAACTTTCTCATCCCCTTTATAGAACGCACCTTTTAGAAGCAAACCTAACTCTTTAGTAATTGGATACCTATACGCAACATCAAACTCGTCACCGTAATCGTAACTTCCTGCGTCACTACTAAACTTGTGATAAACTCCTACAATCTTACCAAACTCTCCAGCATTATATCCAATTTTTGCGCTAATATCTTCCAATCCCAATTTAGTACCGGTTCCTTTTAAGAACACATCAGCCCATCCGTTCATTGCGTGTAGAGTTGCTAAAGGAGTATAAAACTCTGTGGCACCATCGTTTGCTTCTCCAAGTAGTTCATATCCTACACCAATATCAAAACCGGCGTAATTGGTTCCTAAGAAGAAGTTGTAATAATCGGCATCTTGTTCAATTTGATCTGGGTCTACAACCCCAGCTACTAAGATCGGATCGTTTTCTTCAGTTAAACTTGGATCGGTTTGTTTTGCATACTCTGCAGTAAACTTAACATTAAATAGGTCATTAATTGGCCAGCTTCCGGTTAACCTTGCACCTACGTGGTTAGCAAAGTTTTGAATCATATAATCATACGCAGTTAATGCAACTGTAGGTAAGAATTTATAAACTCCGTGTAAAATAACTGAACCGGTATCTAGCTTTTTATCTTTTAAAACTTGGTGAACTCGGTTAACATATGCACCCAAAAGGTTTAAATTTTCGATTCCATTATACGCCAAAGCCGCTAGATCAAAGGTTTGTGGCATCTGTCTCCAACCTACATTACCTATAAATCTAGCGTTATCTAAAACTACCATTTTTCTACCGACAATCCCGGTTAATCCATTTCCAGAAAGGCTAATATTTGCTTGGGTTACTCTAGTTTGAGATGGGTCTGCGATCACATCATATTCTACCCCATTCCCAGCTAAATCGTTGTAATTATCTACCCAACCAAAATTGGATACATTCATCATCTCAACTTGAGCATTCAAACCTTCCACACCAAACAGATTGGCATCCAATCCTAACGCAGTTCTAACAGTAAACGCTTTTCCTGCTGATTTACCGTTATCTTTTACATCTGCATACTCATATCTGGGTCTAATTTGCAGATGGATTTGTGGATTTGTGATAATCTCTTCTAAAGAGTTTGCAGTTGCACTTCCTGCAACTCCTGCTAAAAGAACTAAAGCTAAACTAAGATTTATTTTTCTCATTTTCTACTCCTTGGACTAAGCTTAAGAAGCTTGAATCGTTTTAAATCCCATCACAAAAGGGATCTAAAACTTAGTTTAAGTTTAACTTAGAAGTTAAACTAAAAACTTATTCATATTATAGCTCAAAGCTTTTTAGATTTCAATTGATTTAAATCAAAAATACCATTTTTTTGCTACTTTTTCACCTCCTAGATATATTTTTTCTTCAGATCGCCGTTATAAACGATCTCTTCAGCTCTCACATCTTTTTCTAAAATTTCGGGAATAGGGTTATCTTGCATCTCTAAACCATCCCTTAAGGCGTCTAGCTCATCTTCACTATAACTATACACCATTTCAGCACTTAAAACACCTTCTAAAAATTGTAAGGTTTTTAGTTTCTTTATCTCCTCTTCAATATTTTCTCCCTCAATTGTGACAATAATATAACCCTTCTTGTCCACAATATGGATATCACAAACTCCACTTTCTTCAACTCTTTTTTTTACCGCTTCCAAATCTTGAGGATTACAACGAATAACACAACTACTAAGAGTCATTCTAACCTCCATCTTTTTATCTCGCCGGTCTCACTTCCTGTTAGGATGGTTGAATTATCTATAAAACGAACCACATTTACAATATTTTTATGCCCTACAAGGGTATAAAGAAGTTCTAAAGTGGTAACATCTACAACTTTGAGGATATATTTTTCATTATCTCCATAAACGGCTAAGCCATTATCGGCATTTATTCCTGTTACATAGACAAAAAAGTTAGGATTTTTTATAACTTTATGGTCCCCAGTTTTTATATCATAAATTGCAAACGCTTTATCAGCTCTACTTCCCGCTACCGCTTTCTCTTTATCTATACTAATTGAGAGTATCTTATCTTTGTTTACATCTTTAAAAACTTTAACTCGCTGTAACGTTTTTGGATCGATGATTATAACTTCGCCCCCTTCATCCCCAATAGCTATATATTTTCTATCTTTACTCATTGCCATCACGGAGTAAAAATACTCTCCCGCTTGGGTTTTCTTAATCACCGCTCTTTTTTTTAGATCGTACAGCAAAACCTCATCGCTCATCAATGCTAAAACTGCTCTATCTTTATCCACAAACTTAGCCGCTTTAGCATAAACCATTTTGGATTTATCCAACACATTTATCTTTTTGCCATCTTTATATAAAAATAGCTCGCTATATCCATCTTCAGCTTGAGCAAGGTAAAGGATAGTATCTCCTAATACATCTATACTATAGATGTCTGCATCGTTTAAATCTCCCATAAAATCTTTTATCTGTCGCACAGGGATAGTTTGTAGAATGGTGAAATTGTTATCCAAAATTAATACTTTGCTTGCATCGGTAGCAATATAGATTTTCCCATTAGCCAAAACCATATCAAGCACAGCGGCATTTATGTTAGTTTCATCTACAGGTTTTAAAGGAGTAGAAGCAAATAGACTTCCTACCAATCCCACTATAAACATCAATTTTTTTATCACTTACCCCTCCCATCTAATAGCTTTTGTTGGGCAAACAGCCACACAAAAACCGCATCCCGTACAATTCTCTTCTATTGTAGGACTAAAGAGCATCTCAAACTTTATCGCTCTCTCTTCACACATCTCTTTACATAAACTACAAATAGTTTTATTCCACGCTAAACAAGAGAGCGGATCGATAGTTAAAGGAGGAAGCTTTCTTTTATCTTCTACTTTTAATACTCCTTTTGGACAAGCTTTAGCACACTCATCGCAAAAGGTACAACCTCCTTTAGAGAAATCCAATATAGGAGTTCCATCTTCTTTAAAAACTATAATCCCTTCTTCGCAAACTCTAGCACACTCATCACAATCTTTACAGAGGGTAAAGAGAGATGGATCTTTGTAGTAAGGGGGATGAAGGCTTACGCTCTTCTTAGGAAGAAAAGAAGAGAAAAACTCTCTTCTTTTCATAACTACTGAACGCCTTCCATCAGGCTTTCATTAAGAGTTGATTTATGTTTATTCTCTGGATTTCTAAAGTCTGGTTTGAAGGTGTTTTCTACTAAAGGTTTTGCATTAGCTTGAGGTACATGGCACTGCACACAGTTATATCGCTGAGGTGCAATATCCTCTTTTTTAGCCATTAAAGTAAGTCTAGCTTTGTAAGCTTTCTCATCTTCATAAAGATTTTGCTTAATAAGCTTTTTCTTCGTATCAAAGAAGAAGTCTTTAAAGTGGGTTGGAGGAATTGGAGTAGCTCCCATCGCCTGAGCTACATTTGGCATATGGCACCCTAAACAGGCGTTGTTATGTAAAGTAATAGGTACTAGTCCTTCAATCGAGTGGGGGATTAGAGGGGGTGCGTTCTCATAACTTCTAGCAAACTTCTTAGAAGTCCCCGGCGCAGCTGTAGAATACTCAACTGGAGGAGGAGTTCCTCTATCGCTAAAACCTAGTTGACTCTCATCTACAACCACATCGCTTTTTGTCTCTTTTTCATTTTGTACATCTTTAGAATTTACCGTTTGTTGAGATGCTGCCCCGCACCCTGCTACAAAAAACATAGCAACCACAGCAGAGACACCCAAAAACTTTTTAAGATTCATCTTTCTCTCCTTTTTTAGCAAAATAGTGCAGGCTAAAATTGAGTGCGTCATCATCACACACTTCTATACAGCGTCCACACAAAGTACACTCTCCCATATCAACCACTTGGGATTTTTTCCCAACCATATAAAGCACCTCTTTTTCTGGACATACCTCTTTACATCTCATACACAGGGTGCAATTGGGCTGATTGTGGCTTACTCTTACAAGGTTATATTTTCCAATTACAGAGTAAAAACCTCCTAAAGGACAGATATGTCCACACCATCCATTTTTTAAAATAAAAAGATCAAATAGAAAAATAGTAACAATGGCCGCCCAACCAAATCCCATTCCAAAAATTAATCCTCGATGGGTAATAGAAATAGGGCTTACCATCTCAAACGCTGCTGTTCCAATTAAAAAAGAGATGATGAAACTAAGCCCCATCACCCAATATCTAACATTTCTACTAGCCCACCATTTTTTTTCAAATTTATCCAGATTTAGTTTTCTACGCAAATAGTTAGCCAGATCGGTAACCATATTGATAGGACAAACCCAACTACAAAAGGCTCTCCCACCAACTAAACTATAAAATAGAGTAATAAGGATAGCTCCTATTAGAGCATCTATAGCTACTAAGCTTCCTGCCGCAAATATCTGTAATACTGCGTAAGGGTCTGCTAAAGGGATAGTCTCTAAAAAGAGGGAAGAACTAAGATTTCCTTGTAAAATCTTCCACCCCCATACATTTGCACCGATATAAAGAAGCAAGATCAAAATTTGAGTAAACCTTCTAGCGATTAAGAATCTATATTTCTTCCAAAGTCTACTCAAAATCGATCCCTTCATTTAAGGTATCTATAGGGTTTTTCTTGCTTCTTTCGGTGACGGTGGTCTCTATCCCTTTGCTTCCCTCTAACCTTCCTTCATCACTCTTATCCCAACCCTTAACATAATGTTTTCCAACTTTACCTAAAGCTACCTCTCTAGGTAACACTCTAATCGCAGGTTCTTCAGTTACACACGCGTGTTCACATAAACCGCATCCAGTACAGTAATCTGGATCAACTACCGGAAGTAAAAAGGCGTGCTTTCCAGTTCTCTCATTTTTTCGATACTCTAAATAGATAGCTTTATCCAAAATAGGGCAAGCTCTATAGCAAGCGTCGCACTGAATCCCCCAATAGGCGATACAGCTTTTCATATCTACTATAGCTACACCCATTCGCATCTTCATAATGTCAAATTCCCGCTTCCCATCCTTAACCTCTGTGACGCTATCAATATCTAACGCTCCAGTAGGACAAGGGGGAACGCAGGGAATATCGTCACACATATAGCACGGAATATCGCGCGGGATAAAATAGGGTGTACCTAAAGGTTTATTGTCTCCCGGTTTTGCAAGTTTTAAAGTATCATAAGGACACGCCTCTACACACAATCCACACTTTATACAAAGGCTAATAAATTCCTCCTCTTTTTTTGCACCTGGAGGACGCAAAATCAAAGGAGCTGCTTTAGCCTCGTAAACGTAAGCACTCCATAAAAAACCGCCGGTGGCGGCGATGGCTATATTTTGCGCCATCGATACTAAGAATGCTCGTCTTTGTTTATTCATCTCCCCTCCCCTAACTTACTTTAAGCCTTATAAATTTTAACCGCACACTTTTTATAGTCAGTTTGCTTAGAAATTGGGCAGGTTGCATCTAGACAAACCTTATTGATGTAAACCCGCTCATCAAACCAAGGTACAAATACCAATCCTCTTGGCGGTCTGTTTCGTCCTCTAGTTTCAACTCTAGCTTTAACTTTACCTCTTCTACTTTCAATCCAAACTAGATCACCCCGTTTTACACCTCGCTTTTTCGCATCTTCAGGGTGCATATAGCAAAGAGCTTCAGGAACCGCTCGATAAAGCTCAGGTACTCTCATTGTCATCGTACCGCTGTGCCAATGCTCTAACACCCTACCGGTACATAGCCAAGTATCATACTCTTTATCTGGAGTTTCAGGTGGCTCCATATAAGGTCGCATAAAGATTTTTGCTTTGTTTGGTAGATGGATTTTTGGTTTATGTTTATCTGGTCCGTGTAGGT
>JAADFB010000066.1 GCA_013153095.1 Campylobacterota bacterium
GGGGTACATCAAGGTTATTCTATTCTATTTCCATTTAAGGTATAAAAATGCAAACATATTATGTAAAGTTAACTACTAAATCTCCACTTCATATAGGAAATGGAGAAGTATATGAGTTAATTAATATTTTTGTCGATGACGGATATTTGTATTATTTTAATGAATATAAACTTTATCAATCTTTAAACTCCGAGCAGAAAAGGGAGTTTTTAAAAATTGTATCCAACCCCCTTAGATTAATCAACTTCTATAATAACACTTGTAAGAACTATATTAAGAACAGTTATCTCACTAAAATTAAGCTAGGTTCGGAGAAAATAGAAAAAGAGTATAAAAAATTAAAAGAGTATAAAAATATGGAAATATTTACTATCTACAAAGACCCTAACAGTTTTCTTCCAACAATTCCTGGTAGTAGCTTAAAAGGAGCCTTAGTTACTTTGCTAGGGATATTCCAACCAAATGCATCCCATCTTCGTCGAAAATTAAAGATTTCAGATGCTTTAATTTTACCTTCTAACCAAGAGCCAATAGAAATAGGAATAGCAAAAAGAAAATATCGCGAAAGCGGTAAAGAGCGTTTTCCTATAAAAGTTGAGGTGCTTAAAGAAAATATCTCTTTCATTTTTAAAATAGATGTAGGTGACAATTTATTTAATTGGAAAAAATTAAAGGAGGATTCCTTCAATTTTTATAAAGAAAGGTTAAAAAAATGTTTTCCCGAAATGCTAAACGAGTTCCTAAGAGGAGGTAGAAATTCTATTTTTTTAAAAATAGGAAGATTTTCTGGACGATGTTTTATCGTAGATAAAGTTAATAAAATACCTAAAACATTTGTAGTATATAAAAATCAAAGGTTTGGAGATGTAGAAATTGAAAATATAAGTGAAAAAGAATATTTTTCCTTACTTGAAGAACACCGGCTTTTTTGGAATGAGAGGATTAAAGGTATTAAAGATCGAATAAGAAAAATTCTTGAAGATAAAGAAAGAAAAGAAAAAGAGATTAAAAAGATAAGAGAAAAGAATGAGAAGCTAAGAGAACAAGAGATCGAAGAAGCTAAAATTAGTAATAACATAGAATTTATTGAAAAGATATTAGTAAAGTACTCTTTAGACCCTAAAATAGAGAAACTATTAAAAGAGCGAGTAGTAAGATTAAAAGAAAACAAAAGAGAAGAAAAAAATAAGGGATTAGAAAAACAAGCTAATCAAGAGTTTCAAAGATTGGTTAATAAAAAAGGTAAAAAAGGATGTGAAAAATTAAAGGAAAAATTTATAAAAAAATGGAATAAAGAGAAAAACCATAAAAATTTACCAACTATTTTAAAGCTTATTAATAACGCTAAAAAATTCAAATGTTAAAGAGGGGGCAGGTGCTTTATGCACCTTTTGCCACCGCTTCTTTTAACTTTTTTCCTACTTTAAACTTCACAACCCGCGTAGCCGGCACAACTACAACCTTTTTACTACCGGGAACTTTTGCTTTTCTTTGAGCTCTTCGACGGGTAGTAAAGCTACCAAAACCGATAAAGCTTACGCTATCCCCTTTCTTTAAAGCTTCAGTTATCACTTCTAGCGCTGCATTAATTACAGCTTGGACATCTTTTTTAGAAAGTCCAGTTTTTTCTACTACTGCGTTGATAAATTCTGCTTTTCTCATAACTAATCCTTAATTTGAAATTTCATTACACCACTATTCTATAATTTTTTTTTAAAAAATTCAAGCAATTTCGGGGTTTTTTCGCAAGAAAATGTGCTAATAAAGGGATTTTTTATAAATTTTTTCTTTAAGCATTAAATTTTCCATCAATAAAATTTAAGAAGTTAGCCAAAATTAGGGACTCCTGCCAAAAAGGCAGGGGGGAGGAGATAAAATTTTTATCTATTTGATCGGAAACACTTGGGTAACCAAAACCTCCGGTTTTCCTTTAATTTTTATCTCTTTAATGGTTGGGTGACCAGTTTCATCTTTTTGGATTTCATATCCTAAGAGAACTTTTGAGAGAATTAGCACAACTTTATCCCCTTTTTGGAGCTTAAAATTGTAGTAAAATTCCCTAGTTTCATTGGGCTGAAGCATATTATCTATTAACACTTCTTGAGCAAACCACGGAATCGCAACCTGTTTAGTTTTATCGCTTAAGGCTCTCACAAAGAACTCATCTTTGTTGAAAACGATCTTATTGTTTCTAATTACATCTATAGAAAGGTAAAGAGATTTTAACGGAGTGGTTAAAACTATATGAGGAACTTTAGAAATAAGTAAGACTTTAAATCCATCCTTTAACGGCTCCAATTTTAAAGAAAGGTACTCTTTTATCTTTTCTTTAATTACCTCTTTAAAAGAGCCGTGATAGGCGTGAGTTTTGGTATCTATAAAAGTGTTAGAACTTCCTTTAACCTGAGGCATATGGCATTTTACACAGTTTACTTGTGGAAGATTTGGGCTAGAAGTGTAAATTTCTATTCCATATTTGTTGGAATAGTGTCCGTGACATCCTAAGCAATTATTTCCATTTTTATAAAGGGGATTGGTAGTTACAACTTTATGGTAAAGGGGATCAGTAGAAAGTTTTTTTCTTCCAAAATAAACTCTTTGTTCGGGAGAAACTATATTAAAGTTGTGAATATCCCCTTTTTCTACATCTACAATTCTATGGCAGTAAGCACAAGCTATCGAATCGTTTTGTGTAGGGTTTCTCTCTTGAGGGGCGATTCCGTTAGGTTTTACCAGCTCCTCTAAATTGTTAGCAGCAGGAGTATGACAATAAGCACAACTATATTCCCCTCTTCTAGAGAAAGGAAGCACTTCCCAAACCTGTCGATGGATAGGGTCACTAAAAATAGTCGCTTTTGAATGCATAGAGTTTTGATATTCTTGATAGATTTTAGGATGACACTCTTTGCAAGTGATATTTAAAGAGAAAAGATGATTTGCAAAAGTGTTTGTAATAATCAAACTTCCTAAAATTAAAAACTTAAGTATCATTTTACACCTCTTTTTTTAAAATATTATAACATAACCGCTACTTTTAAAGGTCAAAGTTTCCCAAAATATGGTATATTTAAGGTTTTTTGTGGTATAATCCACCGACTTAATTTAAGTCAAAAATATTAGCTTTTTTTGTAAGGAATTTATGATGGAAAGATGTAAAGCTCATATAGCTATGGAAGAAAGATATGCTAGGATGGAGATAGAGTACGATAGTATTGAGGAGAAAAAAAGAATCTGTAACAGTGTAAACGATCTAATTGTAAAACATCATATATCCCCTCAAATAACAGTAGAACCAGAGGATATAGAAAAAGGGGAGTATGTGATAGAGTTCCACGACGATTATGATAAAAGGGCTGGAGATTTTTTTGAAGACCTTTTAAAAGTTTTAGGGATAGAGAAGTGCGATTAGCCTTCTCTACCAATCTAGATATAAAAATAGACTTGAAAGAAAATAGTTAGCCGCAAATACTGTCATAGCCGCATACACTACTGCTTTAGTAGTGGAGAGTCCAACACCTCTAGCTCCCCCTCTAGTAAAATAACCTATATAAGTTCCAATAACACTAATTAAGTACCCAAATACCACCGCTTTTATAAGTCCCGTACCTATATCGCTAAATTGTAAATAGGTGGTAATTGTGTTTTTATATTCGGTAGGGTTAACTCCTAAAGCAACGGTAGAGATGAGGTAAGCGGAAACATTTCCTAAAAACACAAATACAACTACTAAAATAGGAGTTGAGATAGTGGAAGCGATTATTCTAGGAATAATTAGATATTTTTTACTATCTACTGCAAGGGTGTCGATAGCATCTATTTGCTCGGTAACCCTCATAGTTCCAAGTTCTGCTGTCATTGCGCTTACCGCTCTAGAAACCAGCATCAACGCCCCAAAAACTGGTCCTAATTCTTTGGAGATGGAAACAAAGATCGTATATCCCATAAAACTCTCAGCTCCAAATTTGTGAAAACCGTGATAAAGTTGGATCGCTTCTACAAGTCCAGTAAAAATTGCGGTTAAAGAGATAACAAAAAGCGATCCAATTCCTATTACATCTATTTGTTGAAAAATCTCTTTGATTCTAAAAGGAGGCTTAAAATAAAGGGGGATAAGTTTTAATTGAAAGATAATAAACGCCCCAAACGCCTCCAATTTCTCATATAATTTTACAAAAGGTAATCCCAAATAGTAAAAAAGCCTTTCCATTACGCTCCTTTGGTATAATTTTATCAAAAATAAAAGTTTTAAAGTGATCGGAATAGACATTATAAAAATTAGTAGGATAGAACAGTTTTATACTCGATTTGGAGAGAAGGGGTTAGAAAGATTTTTACTTCCTGAAGAGATAAAGGAGATAAGGAGGATCGAAACTATAGCGGGATACTGGAGCGCAAAAGAAGCGATCGCTAAAGCGTTAAAATGTGGAATAGGCTCCACTCTTTCTTTTAAAGATATTTTTGTTTTTAAAGAAGCTCAGGGAGCCCCAACTTTTGAACTGTTAAACGGTAAAGAGAAACTCTTTAATATCTCCCAACGATCCTTATCTATAACACACGATGGAGGATTTGCAGTAGCGGTTGCTTTTATCCTCCGCCAGTAAAGCTTAAAAACTCTATTTTATCCCCTTTTTTAGGTAAAAACTTATTCCACTCCTCCTTTTTTACTATCTTCATATTTACAGCAACCGCCATCACTTTGTCTTCAATCTTTAGCTCTCTTAATAGTTGTTGAATTGTTATCCCCTCTTTTATCTCTCTTTCTTCTCCATTGATAGTTACTAACATCACATTCTCCTTGTGTAAAACTTTCTAGATATTTTGCTATTAGAAAGTTATGTTTTAGATAGGCTAATTGACACGGAGTAAATCCTAAAGAGTTTTTAATGTTAGGATCAGCACCGTTTTTTAAAAGTAGTTCGATCAACTCAATATCCCCCATATAAGCTGCTTGATGGAGGGGAGTTATTCCATATCTGTTTTTAGCATCTAGATCGATATCAGGTTGTTTAAGTAGAAATTTAACGATCTTATATCTTCTTTCTCCTACCGCATAATGTAAAGGAGTCAAACCGTTCTTATCACCCTCTTCTATATCTGCATCGTGTTTAATTAGCAGTTTTACTATCTTTAAATTTCTCATCTTTACTGCCATAATTAGCGGAGTTATCCCCGCTTTTGAGGGCTTATCTATCTCAACTCCCTTATCTAAAAGCAGTTTAATCTTAGAGAGATTTTCTTCATATATAGCTTTGTGCAATTCACTCCAGCCGTTATTACCAAATAGCAATGTAAAAAAAAGAGGTAAAAAAGTTAATCTTTTCACCCTTTTCCTTTAGAAAAATGTACCATTTTAAACCGTTCTCCCATCAAAGAAGGGGAGATCAATATCTTTACCTTTTCCAGTTCCTGTTTATATATTTCAAAGCCTCTAAGGTTCATAATCTTTTCCAATAACTCCATTATTCCAAAGTCCACTAACGCTACCGCTTGAGTTTTATACCCCTCTTTTTCCCATCCATTTTCTTGGAACGCTTCAATTAAATGTGAAAAGTTAACATCGTAGGTTATATCACTTCTTCCAAAAAGTGCTTTTAAATCTAGATTTGGTTCAAAAAGGGGAAAGACTTGATGTTTAAAGTAGATTCTAATGCTAAAATCGTTTCTAACTTCTAAATCTCCATAATCAAAAGTTACAAATTCGGCTACTTCAAAAGCTTCTTTCATCTTTTTGGCAAACTGCTCATATCCTAATGCTACTTCCCCTTTTACTTGATTAAATCTTTTAGCTTTAGCTAAAATATCTTCATCTGCTTTCTGCCACGCTATCTTAAAATCTTTAACATATGCCATTTTATCTTTATAAATCAACTCGCAGGGAAACGCGTCAAAAATCTCATTGGCTACGATAAAGGCGTAATCTACCTTTACCTCTTTTAAATCTTTAAAATGGAGAAGAGTTACCTCATCTTTAAAACTTTCCTTAAAATAGGTTTGTTGTAGTTTTTGAAGAGGTTCAAACGGCTCTATGATAGCAAATTTTAAACTTTTAATTAAAGAGGGGTTAAAGGTGTAAAGAAATTGTACTATATCTGCTAAAAGATACCCTTTATGGGCGCCTATTTCAAAAATGTATCCGTTAGAGGGAAACTTTCCCACCTCAATCTGCTTAAAAATATAGTTTGCAATCGTCCCTCCAAAAAGAGGAGTAACCGAGACTGCTGTAAAAAAATCCCCTTTCTTTCCGATCTCTCTTGGAGAAGAATAGTAGTGTTGATACAACCAGCGATAAAAGAAGTTACTAAAACGTTCCATCTTCACTTACTTTATAAAGGTTTAAAAGTAGAATCTGCTCCTCAAGAGAGTAGATTTTTTCTTCTATCGATTTAATTTTTAAGGAGTTTTCCATTATCTTAACATCAAACTCCGTCTTCTCTCCAGCCTTAAAACTCTCTTTTGTAGCGTGTAAGATTCTTTTGTAAAGTTGTTGATCCTCTGTTGTTAATTTTTTCTTCTGTTGAAGAAGGTTTAGTTGGTTAAAAACTGTTTTGTACTTTTCTTTCATCTCTTTGTAGGTTTGATAAAGAGAGTTTTTAGCTTTTAAAAGTTTTATTTTTGCTAGTTGAAGCTCTTTTGGAAGATTTATATCTGCAAGTGGAATTCTAACCCCTATTCCGTAAGTAGTATAATGGTCTTTATAGGAGTATTGTGGAAAATATAAACTCCCTTCCATCTTTTGATAATAGTAGTTTGCTTTTAAAGAGACTTGAGGGAGATACTTGGTTAAAGTTAACGCTTTATATTCTTGAAAAGTTTTAACTTCCTGATGGGATTTTTTTAAAGATAGGTTTTTTGCTAAAAACTCCCTTTTAGGAATTAATCTTAGAGTTGGTAGTTTAACTTCTTCAGGGTTGAGGTCACTTAAAACCTTTATCTTTTCTATAACATCTATTAGGTTTTGTTTTAAATTTAAAAGAGTTAGTTCTTTGTTGTTCTTTTCTAAAATTGCGTTATCCAAAAAGGTACTATCTATCTCGTTGTTGCGATACTGTTCCTCTTTTATTAAAAGATTTAATCTAGCGTTGTTTATAAGGTAGTGTTGTTTTTGGATTTGGAGTTTTAACTTTTTATAGGTATAAAGAAGCTCTAAAACTTTAGCTATTAACTCTTTTTTTGAAAGTTTTAAGGCTAGAAGCTCCTTTTCCCCCTTCAAATTAGCGTAACGGATCGCTTTTAAGATTCCACCACTTTTAAAGATAGGTTGATCAATCCCTATCACAAAACTTTCTAATTGCTGATTTGGAAACTGATCCCCTTTTTGATAAAGATAGGTGATGTTTAAAGGTTTTATCCAGCTATCTCTTAACTTTTTGCTTCCTAAATAGCTCTCTTTCTCTTTTAAAAGAAACTCTTCTAGCTTTAGTTTTGATAAAAACTGCTCTTTAGCAAAGAGAGCTGAAAAAAGAAATAATAAAAAACCTTTTCTCATCTTTTGTTTAACGCTTTTTTAAACCTTTCCATCCCCTCTTTAATCTCTTCAGGAGAAATTGTTAAAGGGGGTAAGAATCTAATAGTATTTCTTCCAGCTTTTAAAACTAAGACTCTATTATTAAAAGCGTTTTCTAAAATCTTTTCTTGAGTTGAAGAGTCTTTAGTCCTCAAGCCCCTCATCAATCCTATTCCAACTTCCTTTAAATCGTTATTTTTTGCTATCTGTTGAAGGTAGGAGCTAAAAATTGCTATTCTCTCTTTTAAATCCTCCTCTTTTAAAATATCTAATACCTCTAAAGCTGCGCGGGTGCTTAAATAGTTGCCTCCAAAAGTGCTTCCGTGATCTCCAAAAGAGAAAATATCTTTTAAAGAGGTCATAACCGCTCCAATAGGAACTCCTCCCCCCAATCCTTTAGCTAAAGTGATAATTTCTGGTTCTATTTGATAAAGATTACTGGCTAAAAACTCTCCCGTACGGTATATTCCAGTTTGTACCTCATCCACAATTAGTAAAATGTCTCTCTTTTTTAGCTCTTGGGATAGAGATTGAACTTTTTTAATTTCTAACGGTTCAACTCCCCCCTCCCCTTGAATCAACTCTATCATCACTGCTACAGTTTTTTCATCGATCAGCTTTAAAATCTCGTCGATGTTTTCTGCATATACAAAGCCATCTGGAAAAGGACCAAAATAGTTATGCATCGCTTCCTGTCCAGTAGCTTTTAATGCAGTGATAGTACGCCCGTGAAAAGAGTTTTTTAGAGTGATAATTTTATATCTTTTAACCTCTCCATCCACCTCTCCATATTTCCTAGCTATCTTTATCGCCCCTTCGTTAGCCTCCGCTCCACTATTGGCAAAAAAGACTCTCATATCATAACCGCTTAACTCTACCAACTCTTTAGCTAAATAAGCTTGCGATTCTATCAGGAAAAGATTGGAGATATGAATGATTTTTTTAGCTTGATCACAAATAGCTTTGGCCAATCTTTCATTTCCGTGTCCAACGCTAACTACACCAATCCCGCTAGTAAAATCGATAAAATCCTTTCCCTCCTCATCAAAAAGGGTCGCTCCCTTTCCATATTTAAAATTTACATATTTTCGGTTATAGGTATGAAGGATATAGGATAGGTCTAACTCTTTTAAATCCATCTTATTCCTTTGTAAGTGTAACTCTTACCTCTTGAAAGATTGCGTTATTGGCAAAACTATCAACCTCTAAGGGGGTTACAAAGTTTATTAAACTTCCACTGTAAGCTAAAACGCAATCATCTCTTAACTCCGCTAACACTCTAACCTCCATCTCAATCTCACCCCATTCGCTTTTTACTACCACTTTGTCTTTATTTTTAAATCCACTACTAACAGGAACATACAAAAAAGGGTCGCGTTTAAATTGAGAGTTTATCCCGTTTTTGGGTTTTGGAGTAATTAAAAAATATCCCTTCTTCTCTTCCTCTTCTTCAGTTTCCTCAATCTCTTCAATAAATGTAAACGGTTCCTGTTTAAAGTTGTACTTTTCTATGGGTAGAGTATAGTAATCTCCCTTTTTAACTAAACCTTTTGTAAAAGATGAAATATACTCCTTCTCCTCTTTTAACCCTTTAAATCCAAACCGCTCCATTAACTCTTTTGTTAGTTCATATTCACTTAAAGCGTTAGGATTATCTTTCAATTTTGGCATCAGCTCTACAAACTCATGTCCATAGCTAAACCGAATATCCTCTTTTTGTAGGAAGTTTTTAGCTGGGATGATGAGGTTAGCGAGTTGTGCCGTTTCATCGTTGTATAGTCCAAAGACTACTGTAAAACTTTTCTTAAGCCCCTCTATAACCCTTTTACTATTTGGGAGTGTAATAGCTGGATTGGAAGCTTGAATAAAGCAAAGATCGTAATCCCCAAAATTTACTAGTGGTTTAGGAACCCTTTTAGCTTCCACTTTAAAAGGGTCATTTTCAATAGAGGTATCCCCTAAAAAACTAACTCCACACCCTTCCTTTTCAAACAATCCTAACATTGCGGCCAAAGAGTCTATCGCCCACAACACTTCAGCACCGTGGGAATATTTTTGAACTCCATTTCCCACCAAAATTACTGTTTTATGCTCCATCATAAGCTCTGCTAAGGTGGCAATATCTAAAATATCCACCCCTATCTTTTGAGAAGTTGGTACCATCCTAAAGCTTTTTATAAAATCTTCATAAAACTCAAAATATCTAGTTTTTTCCTCTATAAACTGCTCATCTTCTCTATTTTGCATATAGATAAATCTAGCTAACATAGAAGCTAATTCTAAATCGCTTCTAGGAGCTATTTGAAGATGAAAGCTCGCATTTTTAGCTAAATTTGTTTTGATAGGATCGATAACTACTAAAATTTTTCCTTCCAAAAAGGGGAGTAGATGATGGTTCGTATAGCCTATATTTCTTCCCCAAACTATTACCAACTCACTTTTTTTTATCTCTTCTAAGGGAAGAATTAAATTTTTTCCTCTCCCTTTTTTTATTCCTATTTGTCCTGCAAGATCGCATAAACTCCCAGTGGTTAAGGTAGCTCCTAGTTGGCTAAAGAAAAGATCGGTAACCGCTTGCATCTTTCCTACATTCCCGCTACCTCTAAAGTGTAAAATCTCTTCGCTTGCCTTTAATCTTTCTTCTAAAATGTCCAACGCTTTTTCTAAAGAAACCTCCTCCCCCTCAAAATAAGCTTTATCTAGTTGAGGATAATCAAAATAGTGATTAAGCTTATAACATAGGTGACCCTGAGTAAAGGGATGGTTCTTATCCCCCTTTAACTTTCCCTCTTCATACACAACACTACACGCATCATAACAATCTAAAGGACAAGCTGTTTTCACCTCTTTCCCTTTTTTAGCTAAATTATACTATCTTTTAACCATTCAATTGTTGCATCGGTTTTATTAACATAATTTAGAAGTATCTCTTTAGAAGCTGGATAGAGATATGCTAACTCTAGGTAATTTTTCTTTCTTCTTTGAAGCAGTTCTATCAACTCTTGAAGAAGTATTTCACTTTTGCCTTCCTCTTTTGCTTTTTTTAATAGACTTTTTAACATCTTTTCTCTTTGAGCTAAATCGAGCTCTATACCGATAGCTGATGCCACTTTTTGAAGATCGAAATTGCTAATATAAACTCCATTGTAATGTAAAGCTAAAATTCTCTTTTCAAAAAAACTGCTCATCCTCTTAACCTCACTTCTACAGCTTTTCTTACATCTTTATCAGGATCATCTTTTAACTTTCTCAACACCTCTTTAGGGACTGCAGGATTCTCCACAACCCTTAATCTAACCAGTTTATCCTTATCGTTTGCAAGCTGTTCTAGCAGCTCTAAAGGAGCGTTTGGATTTCCACTAATCCCATCCCTAACTATTTTTTCATCATTAAAAAGATCGTAAAAGCAGTGTTTAGGAGTATTTAAATTGGTAGCTACTAAAGCTCTAACCAAATTAACCTCATCTTTAGCCAATTTTTCTAAAATGTGGGGAGGAGTATGTGGATTTTTAGCTACAGCCCACCTGCTTCCCATATCATCAACCTCACTAAGCTCAATTAAAAGTTGGGTCATCAAAGGGTCTTTTCCTTTTTCTCTATCATACACACTAGTCCTTAAAGAAAGGTTCATAGCAACCAACCCTACAATCTCTTTATCCTCTCTAAATTGCTCAAAAATCTCCTTTACCTTTTTTAAGTCTAAACTCTTATCCTCCAATAGTTTTAAGGCCTCTTCTCTCTCCATCCTTAACCCCTTTTTGTGTTAAATAGTAACACATTTTTCTTTATCAGTTTTTTTTTGCTTTTAAATAAAATTGTCTGATAAAGCGCGTAAAACTGTGTATAACCTACCCCTTTTGCTGTTTAAAAGATGTAAATCTTTTTGGATATAAATAGTATTCAGTTTTGATTAAGGGAAGTAACCCTAAAATTTTGGTGGAGTGCGAAAAGCCCCAAAAATAGGGCTATAAGCACATATGAACTAAATCATAAGGAGCGGTAATGAAGAGCTTGTTGCGAGCTGTTGCCGTGCTGGCTTGGATAAGTATGGCTTTAATGGGAGAGGAGAAGATCCTAATTGAAGCCAAAGATGCTATCAAGCTAGTGGGCAAACCGGGAGTTATGTTTGTAAATGGGGATAGCGATACGGCGTTTGAAAATGGTCATATTAAAGGCTCTGTGGGGATGTATGCTCACCATCTTCACCACGCAGATATTATGGGAAGGCTAGAGTGTGCTCCTTTGTTTATGTGCCCATCCACAGCAGAACATTATATCGGAGTTCACGGGATAGATAATGACACTTTAGTAATTGCTTATGATAATTTTAGAGGTCCAAATGCTACTGGAGTTTACACCTACTTTAAAAGTTTTGGACACGATAAGGTTTTGGTGTTAAACGGTGGAGTTGAGGCGATGAAAGCGGT
>JAADFB010000040.1 GCA_013153095.1 Campylobacterota bacterium
CCTCCTCAAGTCGCATTCTCCAGATTCTATTTTCGCTCAAAAGCCCTTCATAGAGTTTGATCTGATCGGGGAGTTTGGATAAAAACCAGCTAAGATGGTCTAACCACCCTTTTGGAAGGTCTAGAGGAACTCCTCCAATTCTTACCGCACTATGGGTTAATCTTGCCCCACAATAATCTTCCATTAAATCCATCGCGTACTCTCTCTCCCTAAAGCAGTACAAGAATACGCTCATCGCCCCAACATCTAACGCGTGGGTAGCTAACCAGAAGAGGTGGGAGATAATTCTATTTAGCTCTAAAAGCATCATTCTAATAACTTTTGCTCGTCGTGGGACTTTATCCTCAATTCCTAGCAACCTTTCAACCGCTAGAGCAAAAGCGTAATTGTTTGAAGTTGCAGCGATATAATCCATTCTATCGGTTGTGGGGAGAAATTCGTTATAGATCATATTTTCCGCCATTTTCTCCATTCCACGATGGAGATACCCAATATCTGGAACTGCTTTTTTAACCTGCTCCCCATCCATCTCCAAAATTAAGCGTAGCTGTCCGTGGGCTGAGGGGTGTTGAGGTCCAAAATTGATAACCATCGTGTTATCATCGCGCTCAAAAACGATATTCTCAAAGTAAGGTTCTAATCGGTTTCGCTGTTGCATCACTCTCCCCTATCGCGTTCTATCTTCAACGATTTTTGATTTTTTAAGATCGAAAGTTTCAACTAATGGAGCGTCATCGTTAAAAACTTCAATTTTTTCAGGTTCACTATTTGGATCCGCACACCTTGGTACTTCATGTTTAATTCGCGCAAAGTTACAAGTATCGTTAGGGTCTACAAATGCCGCATCTCTTTGCTCAGGTCCAATTATTTCTCGATACTCTTTTCCAAAAATCTTATCCACTTCATACCATTGAGCCGCCTCGTCTCCGTGAAGTGGATAGGTTTTAAGCAAAGGATGCCCCACCCAATCATCAGGCATAAGAAGCCGTTTTAAGTAAGGATGGTTGTTTACCTCTATCCCAAACATGTCGTACATCTCCCGCTCACTCCAGTCCGCACTTCTAAAAAGCGAGTTTACACTCTCAATCGCTTCCCCCTCTTTGATTCTACACTTAACCCTAATTCTTTTTCGCTTTTGTAAACTCAAAAGTTGATAAAAAATCTCAAATTCACCATCTTGGGCTAAATAATCGATGGCGCTTAGCTCGCTTAAAATCTCATATCCAAGTTTTTCTTTAAGATGTTTTAGAACCTTGAGATTATCTTTTGGATCGATGATTAAAACCATCTGTCCAACTTCTAAATACGCCTCTTTAATTGGACATTCTTTAGTTAAACTCTCAAAATCCTTACTAAAAACCTCATCTTTTTCAATACTTTCTCTAGGTACTCTTGGAGCGACCCAAAATCGATCGGTATAGTAAGCTTTTTTTTGTAAATTCTTTCTATCTTTGTAGGGTCTCATCACACCAACCTTTTAGGTTTTTGTTTTTGAAAAATGGTTCTTTTTCTAATCTTTTTTTGTAATAACATTACCGCATACTGTAACGTTTCTGGACGTGGCGCACAACCGGGTAGATAGATATCCACAGGAATTACTCTATCCACTCCTTGAACGGTAGCGTAAGTGTTAAACATTCCACCAGTATTTGCACAGCTACCCATCGATATTACCCATTTAGGTTCAGCCATCTGGTCATAAAGTCGACGGATAAATTCGGCGTGCTTTTTGGTTAAAGTCCCTGCCACGATCATTACATCCGATTGTCTAGGACTGGCTCTAAAGATAACTCCAAACCTGTCAAAATCGTACCTACTAGCTCCACTTGCCATCATCTCAATAGCACAGCAAGCAAGTCCATAAGTTAATACCCATAATGAGTTAGTCCTCCCCCAATTTACAAGCTTATCCACCGTAGTCAAAGCTACGGGTAAGCCACCGTTTGTATAATTTACTTGATGCTGTGCCATTCCAAAGCTCCTTTCTTCCACGCATAGATAAACCCAATCGCAAGTAATAAGATAAAAAGAACCATCTCAGTAAATCCAAACCAACCCAACACTTTAAAATCTACCGCCCACGGAAACATGAAGATGATTTCTACATCAAAGAGGATAAAAAGAAGTGCGATTAAGTAGAATTGAGCAGAGATTCTATTAGGCTGTTTATTTGGCTCTGGACCACACTCATAGATCGCAACCTTTAGCTTTTCTGTATCTAGACGCGCTAAGCTTCGACTTACAAACCTCGATAGCGCTACAGTTGCACTAAAGGCGACCACTGTGATCACAAAAAGCAAAAATGCACCAAAATAGGGGTGTGCAACATCCATATGACTCATTGAACGCTCCTTAAAGTTTTGTGGCGAAAAAACGCCACTGTCTACTTGAAAGTGTAACAAAAAGATATTTAAAGGAGCGTTATTAATGAAGTAGAGATTGTGATTCTATTTATAACTGTTTCTTAAGGTTACAAGCGGTTATTTTAAAAATCCTAACGATTTTTCATCACCAAATGCGGATATTTTTTCCTTCTCAATCTCCTCAATAAAATCTTGAGTAGTAAAGATAGGAACCTCCTTAATTGCGACTTTATAAGCGGTATTTTTAACTATTAAATTGATCTGCCCTCCCGTTAACTCATATTTTGCTAATGTTTCGATGTTAAACCCCTTTTCATATTCTGCATTTTTGGGGAGCATCATCTCCCAAAGCTTAATTCTTTCCTTAAAAGTGGGTTTTTTAAATTCGATTTTATAATTAAACCTTCTTGAAAACGCTTGATCGATCGTTTCTAATAAGTTTGTGGTAGCAATTAAAACTCCCTCAAATTGCTCAATCTGCTCCAAAAAGATGTTTTGCATCTGGTTGTGCATCTTATCAGCACTTCCCCCGGGGGTTTGGGTTCTAGCACTTAAAAATTGATCTGCTTCATTAAGTAACAGTACCGGCTCCGTTTTTGCTTTTTGGCTTAACTCTTTATAGGTATCGAAAATCTTTCTTACATTTTTTTCACTCTCTCCAACGTACATAGAAAGAATCTTAGAACAGTCAAAACTTAAGACCTCTTTTTTAAGCGATTTTGCGAGTGAGAGAGCTGTTAAAGTTTTCCCAGTTCCAGGAGGGCCATAAAAGATTATTCTTGCATCGATCCCTTTCTTTCTAGGCTTAATCCCCCAAACCCTCAAACGCTCCGCAACTTTCTCATCCATCTGCTTTAGAAGCGATTCTAAGGTTTTTCTAGTTTGAGCGTTTAAAACCACATCATCTAGGGTAGTTTCAGGCTCTATCAATTCAAAAATATCTTGATCTTTTATTAAATTTTGAAGTTCCAATTTTGTGGAGCGGTTTTTATCGGGGTGGATAATTTGTTGTAAAATCTCCTCGTTAATATAAAAGCTTCTAGAGATTCCCCCAAAAGGGCTAAAAACCTCCTCATAATCGATAAGTCCGCTAGAAATTAGTTTAGCGCTATCTTCTAATAAAACTCTATTTTCGATTCTCTCATACTCATTAAAACTGATCAGTTCAATTAAAGCGTTCATCTCCCTAAGACCGCCCTCACTTCGAGTATACTCCTCTTTTAAAAGGGCTAAAAAGATAATTTGCTCCTTCTCATTTAAATTATACTCTTTAAAAAGTCTTTCCACTTCGATCTCTTTGTTGGTAACCGCTAATCGTTCCTCTATCCTTTTTTCTAAAAGGTTTAAGCGGTTTTGGAGCCGTTTGATACTAGGAATATCGGAGTTATAGTTTTGTCTAGAGTTTGCGATACGTTGATAGAGCTCGATTCTAAAAAATTGATCTTGAAAATAATCTAAATGGTCGTTGTAAGGAGTAACTTCAGGAAGTGCTAACTCCACATTTCCCTCTTCTAAAAGTCTTAAAAAAGCGACACTTAAAGTTACATTGACGTGTAAAAGCTCCAGTTTGCTATGATCATTTCCTCTAATAGAGCCAAATCCTCCATACCCTATCCATCCTAAGTCTAAAAGATTTTTTATTAAATCTAATTTATCCAAATAATCGAATTTTCTCCCCTTTTTCTTATTTGGAGGAAAGAGATCACATAGTAAAAGATAGACATTGGTCTCCTCCTCCCCTTCTACATATCGCTGAGTCAAGTATCTTAAAATTCTAGCTTCTTCAACTCCACACTTTAGATGGGGAAAGATTTTTGCTTTCTCAATATCTACCACAGTTAAAAAATCTTTTAAAAAGTCCATACTTACTCCGTTTCTATAAAGCTGTATAAAAGTTTTATCTCCTCCTCCCAAAGCGAAGGATCGATCGTTTCTAAGATTAAGGGGATATTATCCATCCTCTTATCTCTCATTATCCACTTAAACGGTTCTAGGCCTATCTCCCCTTTTCCTAAAGAGTGGTGACGATCGACCCTGCTATTAAATTTAGCTTTGGAGTCGTTTAGATGCATCCCTTTGAGGTATTTAAAGCCTACAATATTATCAAAAAGTTGCATAGTTTTTTCATAACTCTCTTTAGTTCTAATATCATATCCTGCGGCAAAAAGATGTGCAGTATCTAAACAGACTCCAATTCTGTTTTTATCGGCAGTTTTTGAAATAAGATGTTTCAAATGTTCAAATTTATACCCTAAGTTGCTTCCCTGTCCTGCGGTATTTTCTATCACTAAAGTTATATTATCACTTCGTTGTAAGGCTTGGTTTATTGAGTCAGCTATTAAATCTAAACACTCCTTTTCATCTATCTCTTTAAGATGGCTTCCAGGATGAAAGTTAAGCTTGGTTAAACCCAACTGTTCACACCTTTCCACCTCATCAAAAAATGCGTCTAGACTTTTTTGTCGTTTAAGTTTGTTAGGGTGTCCTAAATTTATCAAATAGCTATCGTGAGGAAGGATATGATCCTTATCTATTTGAACTTCTTGGAGATTAAGTTTAAACTCTTCTATATTTTTTTTAGTTAAAGGTTTTGCATCCCAACGACGCTGGTTTTTGGTAAAAAGAGCAAACGCCTTAGCTCCTATTTTTTGAGCGTTTAAGGGGGCGTTTTGCACCCCTCCGCTAGCACTTACGTGGGCACCTACAAATTTACCCATCGATACTCCTAACTTTTATTAAAATGTGATTTTTTTTATCTCTAAAATAGGTCTCTCTTCCATCCACTTCATAGATTATATCAAAGTTGTTAGAGTAAACCTCTTGAGAAAAACCGTTTCTTTCTCTTCTAAACCCTTCTTTATTAAAAATCGGTTTTCTAGAAAGGATATTTTTTAAAAGAAATTTTGGATAGTGGGGAGAAAGAAACCTATTATTAAAACTTTCAAAGGATAAACACTCTTTATTTATACACACTCTATTAGTTAAAGAGAGTTTAAACACCGGATTGGAAAACTGATACCCTTCTAAAAGAATCTTATTTTTATCGTGGTATAAAAAACCGCTTCCGCTAAATTTGATTTTAGGGGTTTTAAATACTACTACAACTGCCTGAGACCTTTTTGGTTGCTTTGCTCCACATCCTGCTAGTAAAAAAAGTGCCAAAATCGCAGTTATTACCGTTTTCATAATTATCCTTTTGTTATAATGTTTTCTAAAAAATTATATAAAAAAGAGTTTGCAGTGAAATTAGCAATTATTGGACTAGGATATGTTGGACTTCCTTTAGCGGTGGAGTTTGGGAAACAGTTTGAAACTGTAGGATTTGATATAAACTCAACTAGAATTGAAGAGTTAAAAAAGGGGATAGATAGAACCTTAGAAGTGGAAGAGGAGGAGCTAGAAAGCGCCAAAAAACTTACTTTCACAACTTCGATTAAAGATATAGAAGATGCCAATATCTACATCGTTACCGTACCAACACCTATCGATAAGCACAAAAACCCAAACTTAACCCCCTTAATTATGGCTTCTAGAACCGTGGGAAGAGTGTTAAAAAAAGGGGATATTGTAATTTATGAGTCTACGGTTTATCCTGGATGTACTAGAGAGGTTTGTGTTCCCGAATTGGAAAGGGAGAGCGGTTTAAAGTTTAATAAAGACTTTTTTTGCGGTTACTCCCCTGAAAGAATCAACCCCGGAGATAAAAACCATCGTCTTCCCAACATTAAAAAGGTAACTTCTGGTTCAACTCCTCAAGTTGCTAAAAAAGTTGATAATCTTTATAAAGCGATTATAAAAGCAGGTACCCATCTAGCGCCCTCTATTGAGGTTGCAGAAGCGGCTAAAGTTATTGAAAACGCCCAAAGGGACATAAATATCGCGTTTGTAAATGAGTTAGCATTGATTTTTGATAAATTGGGAATAGACACTTTAGAGGTATTAGAGGCTGCAGGAACAAAGTGGAACTTCTTACCGTTTAGACCTGGACTGGTAGGCGGACACTGTATAGGAGTTGATCCCTACTATCTAGCTTATAAAGCTAAAGAGATCGGGTTTCACCCTCAAATAATCCTGGCTGGAAGAAGAACTAATGATGAGATGCCCTATTTCGTAGCTAACAAAGTTGTAAAGCTTTTAATCCAAAAAGGGCACACTGTTAAAGGGAGTAAAACGTTAGTTTTAGGGATAACTTTCAAAGAGGGATGTCCAGATGTTAGAAACTCTAAGGTGGTAGATTTAATAAACGAGTTAAAAGAGTTTGGGATTGAAGTTGAGGTGTTTGATCCTTTAGCAAATAAAGAGGAGGTTAAAAGGGAGTATAAGATAGAACTTTTGCCCTCTCTCCCTTCTTTAAAAAAATACGATTCTATCATTTTAGCGGTTGCTCATAAAGAGTTTAAAGAGATAGATTTAACCCAAATCCCTAAAAAAAGTGTGGTGGTTGATCTAAAAGGGGTTTGGGATAAAAAAATGGTGGATAAGCGGCTATGAGATATTTTTTATCTCCTCCCCATATGGGAGAAAAGGAGCTAGAATATATTCACGAGGCGTTTAAAAGTAATTATATCGCTCCTATTGGAGAGTTTTTAACTAGATTTGAGGAGAAGGTTAAAGAGTTTACTAAAGCTCCTTACGCTTTAGCTGTAACAAATGCAACTGCGGGGTTGCATCTGGCTTTGAGAGTGTTGGGAATAGAAAAGGGAGATAAAGTTGCTGTAAGTAGTTTTACCTTCATCGCTTCCCTCTCTCCTATCCTTTATCAAAGTGCAACCCCTATCTTGATCGATAGCGATGAGTCGTGGCAGATGGATCCTCAAGCTTTAGAGGATGCGTTTAAAAAAGAAAAAGGAATAAAGGCGGTAATCTTAACCCATCTTTACGGTCAAAGTGCAAACCTAAAAGAGATAGAAGCGTTATGTAAAAAGTATGGAGCTTTTTTGATCGAGGATGCGGCTGAGTCATTGGGAGCCACTTTTGAAAATAAACATACAGGAACCTTTGGAGTGTTTGGGGTTTACTCTTTTAATGGAAATAAACTTTTAACTACTGGAGGAGGTGGTGTTTTAGTTAGCTTGGATGAAAAACTTATTAAAAAAGCTAGATTTCTTTCCACTCAAGCTAAAGAGGAAGGGGTTCCCCATTATGAACATAAAACTTATGGATATAACTATCGGCTTAGTAATGTGTTGGCCGCTATTGGTACTGCCCAGATGGAAGTAGTAAAGAAGAGGATCGCTAAAAAAAGAGAGATTTTTAATCTTTATCAACAAAAGTTAAACCACGTTGCCACCTTTATGCCTGAAATTGAAAACTCTAAAGGAAATAGATGGCTTACTACCGCTCTTTTTGATGTCGATCCTTTAAAAATTTATAACTATCTAAAAAGTTTAGAGATTGAGACCCGCCCTTTATGGAAACCGATGCATCTACAACCTTTGTGTAAAGAGATGAAGTTTTACGGAAAAGGGATAAGTGAAGAACTTTTTAAAAAAGGGCTTTGCCTTCCTAGTGGAACTCAATTAAAAGAGGAAGATATAGAGTTTATTACAGGAGCTATAAAAGAATGTCTTTGAGAGTGATGTTTTTTTTAGTTTGGGACCTTTTTTTATCTTTAATCTCTTTAGCTTTAGCCTATCTTCTTAGGTTTAATTTTGAAGTTCCTCCGCCCTATTGGGAAGGGTTTTTAAAACTTTACCTTTTACTAGCAATTACTAAATTTTTCTCTCTGTTCCTTTTTAAACAGTACCATTTTACTTGGAGATATTACGGACTTTATGAGGCAAAAAAGTTTATTCTAGCTCATCTTTTAGCTTATATTATTTCTGCTTTAACCGTTTTTGTTGCATATCCTTTTTTTATTCCCTTTCCTAGGAGCGTTTTGATAATCGACTTTTTCCTCTCTTTACTTTTTTTATTAGGATTTAGATTTTTAAAACGGATCTACTTAGAATCTTTTAAAAAAGAATCTTCTAGGACTGCGATAATTTATGGACTAACACCCCAAACCAAACATCTAATCAACTCTTTTCAAACTGGAGCGTTTGAGTACAAACCTATCTTAGTAGTTGAAGACAATCCTAAAAGCAACTACATTAGCGGTGTAAAAGTTATTAGTAAAAAGCAGTTTTTAAAAAGAACCTCTCTTCCTAAAACGTTGATTGTGGCTAAAGAGGTAGATGATCTAGATAGTTTGGTTGAAGAGTTTAAAAAAAAGGGGGTAGAAGAGTTTAAAATAGCCACTTTAAAGAGAATAAAACCTATCGAGATA
Source organism: Campylobacterota bacterium (assembly GCA_013153095.1). Taxonomy (GTDB): domain Bacteria; phylum Campylobacterota; class Campylobacteria; order Campylobacterales; family Nitratiruptoraceae; genus Nitratiruptor. The sequence continues at coordinate 8,632 of JAADFB010000040.1, forward strand.
GAGGATCTTTTAGCTAGAAAACCTAAAGATTTAGATAAAAAGGCGATCCAAGAGTTTATCAAAGGAAAAAAAGTCCTAATTACTGGAGCTGGGGGAAGTATCGGGAGTGAGTTGGTAAAGCAGTGTTTAGAGTTTGGAGCAAAAGAGGTTATTGGAGTAGAGTTGAATGAATTTAACCTCTATCAACTAAATGAAAAGTATCCTATTGTTCCAATATTATGCGATGTAACCCAAAAAGAGGAGTTTAAAGAGGTAGTAAGAAAGTATAAACCCAACCTAATCATCCACGCGGCAGCGTATAAACACGTTCCCTTAGCAGAGCTTAACCCTAGAGCCACTGTAAAAAATAATGTCTTAGGAACAAAAAATGCTATCGATATAGCGATAGAGGAGAAAGTCCCCCATTTTGTACTAATCTCTACCGATAAAGCGGTCAATCCTACCAACATTATGGGAGCTACTAAGAGAGTGTGTGAACTGTATGCTCAAAATGTCAACTCTAAGGAAACAACCATTTGTGCAGTTAGGTTTGGAAATGTGTTAGGAAGTAGTGGAAGTGTTATTCCAAAATTTAAAGCTCAAATAGAAAGAGGGGAACCTCTCACAGTAACCCATCCTGAAATTACTCGCTACTTTATGTTAACCAGTGAAGCGTGTCAGCTTGTCTTGCAATCTGCAACTATTGCTAAAGGAAAAGAGGTTTTTATTTTGGATATGGGGAAACCGGTAAAGATTGTAGATTTGGCTAAAAAGATGATCCAACTTTATAACAAAAAAGTGGAGATAAAATTTATCGGGTTGCGACCGGGAGAAAAACTTTACGAAGAACTGCTACTAGAAGGGGCGGAAGAAAAAACCAAATACAAATCGATTTTTATCGCAAAGCCTACCCTTTTAGATTCCAAAACACTCTTTGAAAAGATAGAGCGTTTACTAAAGGCCAAAGAAAAAGGGGAGATAATCGAATCTTTAAAAACCTTAGTTCCTGAATACTCCCCTAAACCTTAACTGTAACTTGATTTCTTCCGTTGTTTTTAGATTGATATAAAGCTTCATCGGCGCGTTGCATAAAGCTTTTTATAGTGTCATCAGATTTTAAAGTGGTAACTCCAAAACTGCAAGTTACCTTTTTTACAGTTGGAAACTCGTGCGCTTCAATAACTCTTCTTAATTTCTCTGCTACCATCTGTGCACCTTTTAAAGAGGTTCCCGGTAATAAAATCACAAACTCCTCCCCTCCCCATCTCACAAAATACTCACTTTTTCTTAAATTGCTCCTAACAAGCTCTGAAAGTTCCTTTAATACCGCATCTCCAACTAAATGGCCGTAAGTGTCGTTGATCTTTTTAAAATGGTCTATATCAAAGATGATTAAAGAAAGAGCGGCGTTAATATGTTTAGCCTCTATCATTTTTAATCCAATAATCTCATTAAAAGAATCTTTTGTAATAGCTCCGGTCAGTTTGTCATATTTCAATTTTGAACGGTTAGAAGTTTCCTCTACCGGGGATAGAAACCGTTTACTCATCCTCTCTCGCTTAGCGAACTCCTTTTCTTGCTCTTTAAGTTTATGCTCTAATCTTGCTGGAAAATAGGCTAACAACATCAAAAAAAGTATAGGAAGGATAAAGTAGTAACCTTTTAGGGGAATAGGGTCCATTATGATATAAACTTCAAAAAAGTAAACCACCACTCCTATAGAAAAGAAAATGAGAAGATATTTTAGATACGCTTTCATACTACTAGCCTCTTTTTAGATTCATAATCGGAAAGTAGGGAAAGATTTTAACTCCCCATAAAGGGGAGAGAAAGTAGGATTAGTGGAATTTTTTGGGTCTAGCTTCGTTAACTTTTAATCTTCTTCCTTCAAACTCTTCACCATCTAACGCTTGGATCGCAGCTTTTGCGCTCTCTTCATCCATCTCTACAAAACCAAAACCTCTAGCTCTTCCCGTCTCTCTATCTGTAATTAGTTTTACAGAACTTACTTCCCCATATTGGGAAAAGAGCTTCTTAACCTCCTCTTCGGTTGATTTGTAGGGGAGGTTTCCCACATAGATCTGCTTCATCGAAATTTCCTTAAAAAAATGGTACATCTCAACCTCTTGGTCGAGTGGAGAGATTATAACAGCTTTTTGAAGAAAAAGATAGAGTTTAATTAAGAAGTATTTAAGATTATAATTAAAGTTACTCTTAAACTTACTTTGCCCTTCAAGTAGCTTTTAACTTTAATGGAGTAAAATTTAGCCAAAAATTTTAAAAAAGGGGCTTATTATGGCGTTGCCAATCTACTACGATAAGGATTGCGATTTAAACCTTATCAAAAGCAAGAAAGTTGCAATTATTGGCTTTGGAAGTCAAGGACACGCACACGCTGAAAACTTAAGAGATAGTGGGGTTGAGGTAAAGATTGGACTCTATCCGGGGGGAAGAAGCTGGGAGAAGGCTAAAGCTAAGGGGTTTGATGTTTTAGAGGTTGATGAGGCTTCCAAATGGGCAGATGTGGTAATGATTCTAATTCCGGATGAGATTCAAAGAGAGGTTTACTATCGAGATATAGAGCCCAATTTAAAAGAGGGAGATACTATCGCCTTTGGACACGGGTTTAATATCCATTACGGAAGGATTAGACCTAGAAGCGATATAAATGTGATGATGGTAGCTCCAAAAGCTCCCGGACATACTGTTAGAAGCGAGTTTGTAAAAGGGGGAGGAATTCCTGATCTAATCGCGGTAGCTCAAGACCCTAGCGGAAACACTTTAGAATTAGCAAAAAGTTACGCTAGTGCAATTGGAGGAGGAAGAACCGGAATTATCCACACCACCTTCAAAGATGAAACCGAAACCGACCTTTTTGGAGAGCAAGCGGTTCTATGTGGAGGAGTGAGTGCATTGATTCAAGCGGGTTTTGAGACTTTGGTAGAAGCGGGTTATCCTGAAGAGATGGCTTATTTTGAGTGTTTACACGAGTTAAAACTAATAGTCGATCTAATCTATGAAGGCGGTTTGGCAAATATGAGATACTCTATCAGTAATACTGCTGAGTATGGGGATTATGTAAGTGGTCCTAGAGTTATCAACGAATCCAGCCGTCAAGCGATGAAAGAGATTTTAAAAGAGATTCAAAACGGAAAGTTTGCTAAAGATTTTATCCTTGAAGGGATGACAGGTTATCCTA
>JAADFB010000012.1 GCA_013153095.1 Campylobacterota bacterium
AACCCTTTGCGGTCGTTTCTAAAGTGTTCACATCTTGGGTATAGCTAGCGTTCCAGAGGTTGTTAATAATCCCTTGAGCATTGAAACTAACCTCCCAAAGTTGAGCCGTATCGTTTGGGTTATAGACTGTAACCTCAGCACAAAAGCCATCGTTCCACTCACTCTTTTTAGCAATTTCAACGCTCAAAGGCGCACTAATCATACTGGTAGCTAAAAGAGCCAAGCCGGTTGTGGCAACAATTACTTTATTCATCCGCCATCCTTTTGGATAAAGTTGGACATTTCGTCCACCCCCTATTGCCGGTGGGCATTTTTAATTATAGATGAGAAAAGAAAAAAGAAAGCTTAAAAAAGGAGTAAAAGAGTACTATTTTTGAGGGGAAGAAGGAGGTTTTCCTCCTTCTTAGAGAGCTTCTTCATTAACTTCGCCCGTTCTAATTCTTACAACCTTTTCAATATCGCTTACAAAAATCTTTCCATCACCTATTTTACCCGTTCTTGCGGACTCGCTAATCTTTTCTAGCACCATATCCACATCCTCATCTTTAACCACCACTTCCAACTTAACTTTAGGAAGAAAATCTACTACATATTCTGCACCCCGATACAGTTCACTATGTCCTTGCTGTCTTCCATATCCCTTAACTTCACTTACAGTCATTCCGGTAATTCCAGCTTGACTTAACGCTTCTTTAACATCTTCCAATTTAAACGGTTTAATAACTGCTTCAATCTTTTTCACACACTACTCCTTAAATTTAAAGATTAAACCCTCGCTCTCCGTGAATTGCTTCATCAAGACCCATAACTTCAGTTTCCTCATCCACTCTACCACCACCAGTTAATAAACTAGCAACTAAATAAACGATAGCGGTTACTACTGCGGTAAAGAGCATAGTAACGATTACAGATTCAACCTGTACCAACATTTGAGCGGTTCTATCTCCGTGATCCTTTAGTGGACTTCCATCCCAAGCCAATTCTCTTAAAGCAAAAACTCCTGTTGCTAACGCTCCCCATAAACCTGCTAAAAAGTGAACTCCAAATGCGTCTAAACTATCGTCATATTTGAACACTTTTTTTAGCCAAGCTACACCTATAAATCCAAAAACGCTTCCACCAATTCCAATAACCAAAGCTCCAAGTACATCTACAAATCCAGCTGCAGGAGTTATTGCTACCAATCCCGCTACCGCACCGGTTGCAGCTCCTAAGAGGGTTGGTTTTTTATAGACGATCCATTCAATCACTACCCAAGTTAAAGCCCCAATTGCTGCTGCAAAGTTGGTCATTAAAAGTGCGCTTCCAGCAACTCCATCGGCTGCAAATTCACTTCCCGCGTTAAATCCAAACCACCCAAACCATAAGATTGCAGCTCCTAAAGCGGTTAAGATTACACTAGAGGGATGCATCGCTTCTTTTGGATAACCTCTCCTTTTTCCTACCATCAGCGCTAAAATCAATCCTGCTAAACCGCCGTTCATATGAACAACTGTACCACCTGCAAAATCTAAAGCACCATCATTGTATAAAAATCCACCGCCCCAAACCATATGGGTGATAGGGACATATACAAAAGTTACCCATAAAATACTAAAAATAACCCAAGTAGAAAATTTCATCCTTTCGATCACTGAACCGCTAGCTATTGCTAAAGTAATAGCTGCAAAAGTCCCTTGAAAAGCGATGAATACAAACTCTGGATAGGTGCCACTTAAACTTTTAGTAGTTACCCCTTTTAAGAAAAGTTTATCCAGATTCCCAATTATAGCTCCATCTCCACTAAAGGCTAAAGAGTAACCCCAAAGTACCCATACAATCGAACCGATTACATACGCAATAAACACCATCATATAGGTGTTTAAAACGTTTTTAGCCCGCGTCATCCCTCCATAAAAAAGAGCCAATCCTGCAGGAGTCATCAACATAACAAACGCGGTAGCTACGATCATCCAAGCCGTATCTCCGCTGTTAAGTTTATCCTCCGCAAAACCGGGCAAAAGCATCAGCGCAACCAGCAACCACTGCCTCATAGGAACTCCTTAAGAAAAGATTTTGATAGCCTAATTGTAACTTAGAGAGGTTAATTTTTTTGTATAATTTTTAAACAGAAAGGAGTACAGTTATGGAGAATTTTATAGCCAAATCTCCCCAAAGTTTAAAAGTGTTGAATGTTTTAAGAGTCTCCGCCTCTTTGCCTGTAAATATCTTAATTATTGGAGAAAAAGGAACCGGAAAAGAGACTTTAGTTAATAGTGTATTTGCTAACATTGCTAAATATGATCCTTTGGAGTTGGAAGAAGGTTTGATACCAGAAGAGAAGGAGTTTTTTGTTAGAGATTTTGAAAAGATAAACGATGCGATCTCTTTTATGAATAGGTTTAAAGGATACCGGATCGTTGCAGCTACTACTAAACCCAAAAAGGTGTTAGAAGAGTTTTTTCCAATTAGATTAACTATCCCTCCACTTAGAGAAAGGAAGGAGGATTTAGAAGAGTTAAAAAAGCTTTATATTCAAAAGGTAAAAAAGGAGTTTGAACTAGAGGAGCTTCCAAGAGATTTTGAAGTTGATTTAAGTAAAAATGCGATCTCTTTAAAACGATCTATTTATGAAAAAGCTCTTCTAGAGAAGATGGACGAGGAGCGGTTTAAACAGATGTGTGAAGAGTTTTTTTATCCTAGGTTAGAAAAAGGTTATAAAAAGTTGATAGAGTTTTTTGAAATACCGCTTTTAAAAGCTGCTAAAAGAAAATATAAAAGCGCACTAGCTATATCAAAGGCGTTAGGAATGAACCGTGCTACTTTAACGGGGAGGTTGAAAAAGTATAACTTAAGTGATAAAAGGTAATTCTATATGGATTTTATCTTTTTCAAAAGAGATGATAAACTCCTCATCTTTTATCGGTTCTAGATTGCGAATTAGGGAAGATTGTATCTCTAATACAATTACTTGATATTTTCTATTTTCGATTTTTATACTTCGTCCTGTAGCGATAGCTACTTTAATTTTTATCTCTTTACTCTCTTTTAAAGCTTGGAAAATTTTGTTTAAGAGTTGAAGGAATCGTGCAATATTGATTTTAAATTCTGGGATAGAGACATCGTAGTCGGTTACAATTTTTACCTTATCTTCTAAATTGGTATTGATAGCTATATCGATTAGGGTAAAGATATTACTAAATTGTAGCTCCTCTTTTTCACTTCTAAACCGTTTACTACAAACGTTTTTATGGAGCATTATTCCTATCATATCGCTATCTAAATACCCTACCGTCAATGCGCAAAAACTTGAATGTCCAATATCTATATCCAAAAAAGAGTGCTTAAATCCAAATCTCATCGAGGCGTGGGAAACGGCAAGGTTAAAAAGCTCATCTTTATCGATTACGGAGAGTATATACTCTCCTTCATCATTGTAATCTAGAACTTGGGCATTGGAATCAAAGATTATAAAAGGATTGATCCCTTTTTCGATAAACTCTTTATAAAGCTCCATATCAAAATTATAACTAAACTTTTGTCCACCCGTGAAGCTTTTTTGCACTTAGGGCCAAATATCCTTCCCCTTCAATTGGATTGATAGCTACAAAGTTTACATCTTGTAAAAGCTTTTCATACTTTTCTAACTCTTCTTTAGGAACGAAGAGAATAATATCCCCTCCGTTTTTGCTCATTCGATATACCTTTTTTAAAAACTCTTCTAAGTTGGGAATCTTTTCTAAAGGATAGTTGATAAAAATGGTATCAAACATTACCGAACGTTGGTTATATCGCTCTTTTTGTAAAGGGATATTTCTAACTTTTACCCCTTCTAAATCTTTTAAAGAGTTAAATAGTTCCTCTTCAAATGCTACTATCTCTAAATAGTGTCCTTGTTCTTGACAAAATTTAGCTAGATTGGCTGAGGTTTCATAATCTTTTGCAAATTCAAATACCCTAACTCCGGGTAGATTTGGAATGATAGTAAAAAGCTCTTTCACTCTTCCCTCCAGATCATCACTGCAAATCTTCCTGTAACCTTATCTCGACGATAGGAGTAGTAATTGGGATTACAAGAGGTACAAATATTTACATCTTTTACACTCTCTACCCCACCTCTAGCAAGCCCTTCATAGATTATCTGTTTAATGTCCAAAAATTTCCCATTTTTTATAAACTTTGCAGGGTATTTTTTTGCTAATGAAGGAGATATTTCATAACAGCAACTATGTATCCCAGGTGAAATAATAGCTTTTATCTCTTTTGCCCCAAACTGTTCTCTCATCATTTTTATTCCCTTTTCTACAATGCCTAAAGTTGCCCCTTTCCGTCCTGCGTGTAGAGCTGCAATAACCCCTCTCTCTTGATCAAAAAGTAACACTCCAAAACAGTCTGCAACCATAACTGCTAAAGGAAGATTAACTTTATCAGTAATTAACCCATCTGCAGTAGGAGGAGTAGAAAAGTGAGGGATATAAACAATCTCGTTACTGTGGATCTGATTGGCAAATTGAGCTTGTGGAATATTTGCTCTTGCATAAAGGAGAAGCCTATTTTTATCAACATTTCTAGGATCGTCTCCTACATGATACGCAATATTTAAAGAATCAAAAGGCGCTGGACTAACCCCACCAAAACGATCACTTATTAGATAACGAATTTTGCTCATAGATAAACACCTTCCCAATTGGATGACAGCCTTCATTATCGCAGTTTGGGGTTATTTTTATTACCACTTCTCCTTTTTCAACCTTTAACCATACCTTTTCACTAAAATCAAACAGATAACCATCTCTTAGGGTGGAAATTTTAAGGTATCTAGCCCTGGTAATGGGAGGATGAATTAGAACAAGGCCGTTTTTATACTGACGCCATAAAACTCTTCCCTTTTGCCAAGAGGCTCCTAATGGCTCTCCTAAATTTGCAAAGTAGATAGTATCTCGCTCTAAGGAGTGGTCATAAGGAACCTCTATGAAAGGGATAAAGTCGCTAAGCCGAGTCATTGCATAAACATAATGGATATTTTTGGTAGGAGAAAGAAGAGTGCCTCCTTGCGTATAAAGGGGGGCTAAATAATTCATATAGATAAAATTTTTAAAGCCAAATGTAGTATAATGTTTTTTCAATTTGCTTAAATAGGTGAAGTAGTGAATAATCTCTTTTGTTGGAACAAATCTTGTAACCTCTTTACCACTTTTATCCTTTTCATTAGTGGCAATATAGCTTTCGGTCATATCGTAATGGGTATAAGCTAAAAGTTCAGGATTACGATAAGCTTGATTGGTAACTATTAATACCCCCTTCTTTTTTAATTTGGATAAAAAGTTTCCAATGCAATGTCTAAAGGCTTTTTCTGGATGTCTTCGTTTAAAAGCTCTAAGAAGGGGTAAAAACTTCTTCTCATACAGATAATCTTCGTTTGCCCAATCAAAAAATAATCCATCCAGCCCATACAATCTAATCTGCTCTAAAAGGTAAGCCACCCGCCTCTCTACAACCTCCTCATTACATAAATCGTAATAAAAGTCCGCATTATTTGGCATATAGTGGGGATTTAAGGTAGCTCTTTCTTTGTTTAGGTAAGCCCAACGTGCAAAGGGATTGTCTTCAGTTTCGTGGAGATAAAAGCCAGCTAGCCAAACATATGCTATCTTTTTATTAAATCCTTTAAAATTTACACTTTGGAGATCGTTAAAGCCTCCTACCTCAGCTATATAAAAATGTTTTGCAAAATGTAAAGAATCTTTTTCCCAAGCTCTAGCAGTTGCATAAAACCCTAAACTGGTAGGATAACAGAGCTGTTTATCATAACATGGTTTATACTCCTCTTTGGTAACAATTTTCATAGCTAGCAAGCTTACTCCTATAGTCAATGCGGCAAGAGTTTTTTTCATATTTTGCGATTTTACCACAAATTTTTTTATACTTTTATCCTTCCCAAACTCTTGGAAGTTTTATATTTCTTTTTAGTAGATTTTGTAAAGTTTAGAAACTAAAACAGCCTAAATTTGGGAGATAAGTGGATTTTTTTATTAATTTATCTTATCCAATCATCTGACTTAAATTCCACATCGGTAGAAAAATTCCTAGTGCTAAAGTCAACACAAACAAAGCGATCACAGCTATCAGGATCGGTTCAATTAAAATAGTGATATTGTCTACAATATAATCAAACCTTTCTTTATACATCTTAGTTATCTTTCCTAACATCTTTGAAAGTCCACCTCCAATCTCCCCAGTCTTTACCATCTCTACTACCATGCCTTCAAACACTTCCGCACTTTCAAACCCTTGATATAAATTTTTCCCTTCCTCAATTGCTAGGGGGATATATTCTATTTTCTCTTTGAGGTATTGATTTTCTACTATTTCGTTGGCTATTAGAATCGCTTCTAATATGGGGACTCCCGCATCATTTAACACTTTAAAAATATAAAAAAAACGGCTCAACATTGCGTAATAGGTAGCTTTTCCTAAAATAAAAACCTTTAAAACTCCTCTATCTATCCACCAGCGCAGTTGTACACTCTTCTTATAAGCCAACCAGATAGTTACTATTAAAGCGATTGTTCCTGCTAAAATAGCTCCTCCATACTCCACAATTATCTCTTTAAACCCTAGTAAAAGTTTTGTAGGTAAAGGTAACTCCATATTGGTCTCTTTAAAAAAGCTTTCAAATTGTGGGACTACCATTAAAGTTACAACTACAAAAGATACTCCCATCGATACTAGAATAAACAGCGGGTATCTGGTAGCTTTTTTAAACTTTCGACGGTTATCTAAAATCTCTTGAAGGATTTGAGAGAGGTGGGAGATCTCTTGAGCTAAAGTTCCCGTCTCCTCTCCTAAATGGAAAAGGGATAAGGAGATATTACCCAGTTGAGTTTTAAACCCTTTAGCCGATTCATATAACCCTTTTCCACTTTCAATATCGTTATAAATTTGGGAGAAGATAGCCTTTAGCATCAAATCCTTTTCATTTTTTATAACCTCTTTAAGAGCTAAGTTTAGGGGCAATCCAGCATCCAACATTATTGCAAGTTGGTCTAACAAAGCGATATAGGGTTCTAGTTTTACCGGTTTATTTTTAATAGGATTATTAAATTTTTCTAAAATTTCTTGAAAATGAAACTTTAACGGTTTAGGTACCTCTTTTACCTCAACAACTACTCCTATCTCCATCTCCATAAACTTTTTTAACGCTTCTGCTCGATTATATGCGGAAAGGATAAGTTTTTCTCTTTTTTCTCCAAGTTTATAAAGGATTAAAAAAAATCTCACTATCTCTCCTTTGCCACTCGCAAAAGTTCCTGGATAGTGGTTATTCCCTTTAAGGCTTTCTCAACTCCATCTTGAAGCATCGGTTTAAAATTTCCATTCTGCACGGCATACTCATAGATTTCAAACTTATTTGCCCCCTCGCTAATTAGCTTTGCAATTTTTTCATCCACCTTTAACACCTCAGAAATCATCGTTCTTCCAAAATAGCCTGTAAAGTTACATCTACTACACCCTTCACCTTTAAAAAATGTATACTCCGGAGGAAGATATTTTTTTATCTTCTTTAGAAGCGATTTAGGAGGCTTATAGGTAGTTTTACACATTGGACAGATTTTCCTAACCAACCGTTGAGCTACCACTCCAACTACTGAATCAGCGATCATATACGGTTTTAATCCCATCTGAGCTAATCTTGAAATAGCACCCGGAGCATCATTTGTATGTAATGTAGAAAAGACCAGATGGCCGGTTAAGGAAGCTTGGGCTGCGGCGTTCAAGGTTTCAAAATCTCTAATCTCACCAATTAACATAACATCCGGGTCTTGTCTTAAAAATGCCCTTACCGCAACCGCAAAAGTTAAACCACTTTTTTCATTTACCTGCACCTGTTGAACTAGGGGAAGACGATATTCTACTGGGTCTTCTATTGTCATAACTTTGTTATGGATACTTTTTATCTCATTTAAAGCGGCGTAAAGAGTTGTAGTTTTTCCACTTCCTGTAGGACCTGTAATTAAAACTATCCCGTAAGGGGAATGGATCATATCCTCAAAAATTTCTAAATTTTCCTCTTCAAATCCCAATTTTTCTAGTCTAAGTAGCGCTTTCTCTCTATCCAAAATCCGCATCACTAAAGATTCTCCAAATATTGTAGGAGTACACGAGAGTCTAAAATCGTAAAGTTTTCCTTCTACCTCCATAGAGAAACGTCCATCTTGAGGTTTTCTTCGTTCACTAATATCCAGTCCACCTAAAAGTTTTATTCTAGTGTTGAGCGCATAATAAACCTCCTCATCAAAAACAAAAGTTTCGTGTAAAACTCCATCGATCCTAGCCCTTACGATAGCTTTTTTCTCATCCGGTTCAATATGAATATCGCTAGCTCTTCTGATGATAGAATCTTTAATGATTAGATGGATTAGATGAACTACAGCGCTCTCTTTTCTCTCCTTTTTTGCATATTCACTTCTTAACTCTTTTTTTACCTCCTGAATAATTTGTTGGGTATCTTCTAAGATGGTTAAACGGTGAAAGATCGCTTCTATCTCATCTTCTAACGCTAAATAGATTTTTAGAGGTTTCATAAAAATTCTTTCTAAAACCTCTAATGCTTCGTAGTTGAGAGGATCGGAGGTAGCAACATAGATATAATCTTCATCCTCTTTAAAAGGGATAGCCTTAGCATTTTTTAGAAGTTGTAAAGGGTATTGGGAAAGTTTTTGAAAGTCGATCTTTTCTCCATAAAGGTCTACAAAATCGTATCCTAACTGTTTAGAAAGGGCTTTAAGCAACTCTTTTTGAGAGATAAACCCTTCTTCTAAAAGGATTTGTCCCAATTTTTTGGTAAAATGGGTTTGTTTTTGAAGTTTTAATGCAAGTTCTAGTTGTGAAGGGGTAAGTAACCCTTCTTTAACTAAAAGATCTCCTAATCTCACCTTTTGTTTTAACATAGTTAGAACTTTTTTAAAAAGTTATCGGAAAAAGCTAGGGAGCTTTTTGATGGCTTGTGTTACATCCTCTTGCAGGAAATGGGTAAAATATTCATCTATATAGTTTTCAAACTCTCCAAATAGAGTTACCCGTTTTTCCCGTTTAGGGTTTATTAAGATTGAAATAGGATAATATTGAGCAATATCTGCAATATCTATAACCTTTCCACTAGTTCCTACAGCGATAAAAACTTCGGCTTTGATGGTGTAAAGATAACGGTAGTTAGGAGCAACCTCTCCAAATAAAATTACATTGGGACGAATCTTTTTACCATAACAAAAAGGGCAACTGCTAGGTTGATCTTTGTAACCTATATCCCAAACCTTTCTACACTCTTCACATCTAACTTCAGTTAATTTTCCGTGAAGATGGATAGGATTATCTCCTGCTTTTTGGGCTAAATCGTCGATATTTTGTGTAAGATGGATGGAATTGGGGAGTTTTGAGAAAAAGTAGTGCGCTTCATTAGGTTTATATTTTTGTAACTCTTTTCGACGCTGGTTAAAAAACTCTATCACTTCTTGAGGTCTTTCTAACCAAGCTTGATGTGTAGCATATCTTTGGACGGAGTAGCGATCCCAAATACCTCCCTCATCTGTATAGGTTGGAATCCCGCTAGGAGCGCTTAATCCAGCTCCGCTTAAGATATAAAATTTTGCCATAAAACCCCTTTTTGAGGTATTATACATTTTAAAAAATTAAACTCAAGGTGTAAAATGAGAATAGTTAGCGGAATGCGTCCCACTGGAAAGTTACATCTAGGACACTATTTAGGAGTTTTAAAAAATTGGGTAGAACTACAGCAACAACACGATACTTTTTTCTTTGTGGCTAACTGGCACGCCCTTTCTACTAGCTATGAGGATAAATTGAATTTAGAGGAGTTGAGTAAAGAGCTGGTGAAAGAGTGGTTAGCGGTTGGAATTACAAATGCCACTATCTTTATTCAAAGCAGAATAAAAGAACACGCCGAGCTTTATCTGTTGTTTAATATGATAACTCCTTTAGGATGGTTGGAGAGAAATCCCACCTACAAAGATCAGCTAGCTCAACTTAAGAACAAAGATATCCATACTGCCGGATTTTTAACCTATCCGGTTTTGCAAGCTAGTGATATAGTGTTGTATGATGCGGAAGCGGTACCGATTGGGGAGGATCAAAAACCTCATCTAGAAATAACTAGAGAAATTGTAAGAAGATTTCATCATCTTTTTGAAAAAGAGCTTTTTATAGAGCCTAAGGAGCTTTTAAGTCCTACCCCTCGCCTTTTAGGTTTAGATGGAAGAAAAATGAGTAAAAGTTACAATAATGCTATCTATTTAAGTGATACTCCTAAGGAGGTTTGGGAGAAGTTAAGAGGGGCAAAAACCGATCCCCAACGCCTTAGAAGAAAAGATCCGGGAAATCCGGAGGTTTGTTTAATTTTTGATTACCATAAAGCTTTTAGCGATCCTCAAGTGGTAAAAGAGGTAGAAGAGGGTTGTAAAACTGCTAAGATTGGTTGTGTAGATTGTAAAAAGTGGTGTTTTGAGTCTATCGAAAAGGTACTAAATCCCATTAGAGAAAGAAAAGAGAAAATAACTTTAACTCAAGTAGAAGAGGTGTTAAAAAAAGGGGAAGAGAGGGCAAAAGAGATCGCTTCTAAGAAGATGGAAGAGGTGAATAGGGCTATTTTTGAGAAATAGCCCTTAAGGAGAAAAGAACATTACTTTTGCTGGGAGGGTAAGAGAAACATTTGAATCGGAAACAGAAATATTTTTCTCTCCTTCTAATTTAATTGCAATTTCTAACACTTTGGTAAGATCATCTGATTTCCCATCTCCGTCCACATCAAGATATTTGAAAGTATGGTTTTCATTTGCCCCCATTAATTTAAAAACTTTTTTTCCATCCCTAGTAATATATAGCCAAGAAAATCTCTTATCTTTTTCTTCAAAATCTCTTATGTTTACGAAAAATCCTGATGGGGGAGCAGATATATTAAAATCTTCAGGAAGGGATATTTCCTTAAAGCCAAAAACGCTATTAGAAGTAGGTTCATTTCCTAATAATTGATATATTGTTCCCTTCTCAGAAAGATATATCCAATCGCTTGGAGCTGATTTTGAGTCTTTATTAAAATCATAATAATAGAAGTATCCATTTATATTAAAGCTTTCTTTTTGAAGCAAAAAACTTTTTAGATTTTGAAGATAGGACTCAATATTTATATTTTCTTCTTCCTCTTTTTCTTCCTCTACAGGGTTTTTAGATAAAGTAGAAGTTGGAGCTAATTGTACTTGGGAAGAATTAGATACACTCCAAGATGGAAAAATACATTTTACTGATCCATTTATCTCTGGAGCTTTTCCTCCATGCCATGGATTTCCCCAAGTAATCACACTTCCATCTTCTTTTAACGCAGCAAAAGCTCCTTGTGTAGAATAAATATGGTCTACTTTTATTAATTCTTTTTCTACGTTTGAACTATCTCCTCCATAATCAGGATCGCCCCAAGTAACAACTGTCCCATCTTCTTTTAAGGCTGCAAATGCGAAATCTGTAGAAAATATCGCTTTTACATCTTTTAACTTTTCCGCTACTGAGCTACTATCTCCTCCTGCATCACCCCAAGTAACAACTGTTCCATCTTCTTTTAAGGCTGCAAATGCTGAGAAAGTTGAATAAACAGAGATTACATTTATTAACTTTTCTCTTACTAGTGAACTATCTCCCCCTGAATACATATCACCCCAAGTAATGACTGTTCCATTTTTTTTAAGAGCAGCGAATGCATATCCTGTAGAAACGATAGTTTTAACATCTTTTATATTCCTTAATATTTTTTCAGTTTCTGCACTATTTCCACCGTATTTAGCATTACCCCAAGTAACAATTGACCCATCTTTTTTTAATGCTGCGAAGGCAAAATAATTAGCAAATATATCAACAACATCTTTTAGTTCATTTTTAACAGAAGAACTATCTCCGCCAAAGTTAGGATTACCCCACGTTACTACACTCCCATCTTTCTTTAATGCTGCAAATGCCTTAGGAGTAGAAACTATCTTTTGAATATTTACTAATTTTGAATCTACATTCGAACTATCTCCTCCATCTTCGCTATTCCCCCATGTTACAACTGTTCCATCTTTTCTTAAAGCGGCAAAAGCATCAATAGTAGAAGAGATTGTAATCACATCTGTTAATTTTTCTTTCACTATATAACTATCTCCACCTGCTATTTCATCCCCCCAAGTAATTACTTTCCCATCTTTATCTAAAGCAGCAAAGGCTGCATCTGTGGAAAATATAGCAACAATATTTTTCAATTGACTTTGTACAATACTACTATCTCCTCCACTGAAAGGTTCCCCCCAGCTGATTATATTCCCATCCTCTTTTAACGCTACAAATGCCCAAGGATTTATTTCTCCTGCCTTAGTTTTCCCTGGATAGATCGTTTTTTCCCATCCATCTTTATAGCATTGTGAAAAAGCGAGAGAAATGAAAACGGAATAAAACAAAAGAGTCCTTAACCAAATTCTCATAATACCTCCTTACCTTAAAAAAAAGGATATAATATTGTAATTTATTTAACCTTAGAAAGTTAATTAAATAAAAAATTAGTAATTGAATAAGGAATCCAATGAAACGCTACCTAGGACACAGAAAACGGCTTAGAATCTATATCGATAGTGATGATACTTTTGAAGGCAAGGCTTTGTGGCAGTTAATCGTGGAAGACGCAAAAGCTTACGGCTTAGCTGGAGCTACAGTTTATAAAGCTGTGGCGGGGATTGGAGCGCACAGCGAGTTTAGAAGTTTTAATGTTTGGAGTTTAAGTCAAAAGCTACCGGTAATTATTGAAATAATCGATAGTGAAGCTAAAATTAGAGGTTTTTTAGCCCAATTAGAACCGATCCTAACTCAGGCGTTGATAACATTAGAAGATGTTGAGGTACTTCTTTATAAACATCCAAAGTTTAGCCAATGAGTTTTACCCACATCCTTGCAGTAGGGTTAGGCGGTTTTTTTGGAGCTATTAGTAGATTTTTACTCTCCTTTTGGGTACAAAAGTTAACCAACTCCCTCTTTCCTTTTGGAACATTGACGGTAAATGTTATAGGTAGCTTTTTAATTGGATGGCTTTTTCTTTACTTTTCTTATGTAATTAATCCTACTTTAAAAGCTTTTTTGGTAACTGGTTTTTTAGGGGCGTTGACTACATTTAGTACCTTTAGTTTAGAAACGGTTTTATTATTGCAAGATGGAGTTTATCTAAAAGCACTCTTTAATATCTTCTTAAATGTTAGTTTGAGCATTGTTTCTACAATTCTTGCTATAATTTTGTTTAAAAAAATTTATGGAGGAGTATAGAGTGTATAAAATTGAGATAGATAAGATGTGTCGCTGTGCTAAAGATGAGGAGAAGTTGATAAAAGAATATACTTCCAAAGAGTTTAAAAGTAAAGAAGAAGCTGAATGGGAAGCTTTAAAACTAGCCAATCACGCTAACGCTAACTGGTGTAAAAAGCACCGTTTTTACGCTTATGAGGAGGATAGCATCATTAGAATCGCGGTTGAACTTAGCTGTCCTAAAGAGGTTTGATGAAGTTTGAGCTACCCCCTATTATAAAAAATCCCAACGGGGAGATTAGAAAAGCGGGCTTTGAAATAGAGTTTAGTGGCCTTCGTCCTAAAGAGGTAAGTTCAATCATTGTAAAGCTTTTTGGGGGAACTGTTTTAGAGTTGGATGAGTATGAAACGGTAGTTAAAGATACCAAATTTGGGACTTTTAAAATCTACTTGGATTCAGTCTACCTTAGAAAAGATAGCGATAAATATATCTTTAAAGGTGAAAGTGGGGGGCTAAAAGAACTGGTTTATACTCTTTCAGAACTGGTTGTCCCTTATGAAGTTGTAACCCCTCCAATTCCTTTTGATCAGCTAGAAGAGGTTGAAAAATTAAAAGAGGAGTTAAAAAAAGCGGGAGCGCTTGGTACTAGTGCTTCTTTTTTGTACGCGTTTGGGATGCATATCAATATTGAAACTTATTCCTTTGAAGCTAAAGAGATTTTAGATATTTTAAGAAGTTTTGTACTCCTTCAAGATTATATCAGTGAGACTATTCAAGTAGATTTGACCCGCAAACTTACCTGGTTTATAGAACCGTTTGAGAGAGATTTTATTGAATATATCCTTAATAAAGAGTACAATCCTACCTTAGATCAGCTAATTAACGATTACCTCATCTACAACCCCACTAGAAACAGGGCATTAGACCTTTTACCCCTTTTTTGTTACTTAAAACCCTCCCTTAAAGAGGAGTTATCCAATCAAAAAATCTCCCCCCGCCCCGCTTTCCACTATCGCCTCCCAAATTCAAAAATCGATGAAGAGAAGTGGAGTATCGCTTTTGAATTTAATCAGTGGAGTTTAGTGGAAAAGGTTGCAGTAAATAAAGAGAAGCTGGAGAATTTAATAGATGAGTTTTGGGAGTTTGAGGAGACTCCCTTTTGGTTTATTAAAGAGCTTTGGGTTGAGAGGGTTAGAGAATGGATAAAAGAAGAGTTGTCGTAACAGGATCGGTTAAAGGAAGTAAAACGGCGTGGTTCTTTTTGGGATTGATATTAAATTCTATCGGTTTAAAACCCTATTTTGTACACGCCAAAAGAACGGCTCCTGCCAACTTTAACGGGCTGATCTTAAGTGGTGGGGTAGATATTGGAAAAGAGAAGGAAAGAGATGAGCTAGAAAAACGTCTTTTAGAAATAGCTTTTAAACATCACCTTCCAATTTTTGGCATCTGTCGCGGGATGCAGATGATAAACCTTTTTTTTGGAGGCACTTTACACCAAGAGATTCAAGATTTAGATTTAAACTCTCCTCATCCAAATTCACCTTTACCCATCCATCTAGTCCACATCTTCCCTAATACCAAACTTTACTCCATTTTACAAAAGGATAGAGTTAAAACTAACGCTCTTCATCATCAAGCAGTAGATAAACTAGGTGAAGGGTTAAAGATTAATGCAAAAGATAAAAATGGGATTGTACAAGGAATTGAGCATACCGAGCGGTTTATCTTAGGAGTACAATGGCATCCTGAATATCTCCCCTATATTCCTCTTCAGCGAAAACTGTTTTTAGCATTTAAAGAGGAGATGTTAAAGTGAGAGGAGTTTTTTTTCTTCTCTTGGCTTTTTTTTTGGGAGGATGTGGAGAGTTAACTAAAAGTAAGATCGCAGATAAGCTAATAGATTATTACACTCCTTACAGCTCTACCGAAATTCTTGTTCCTCAGGCAGTAGAAGTGTTGGAAGTTAAGGACAAAGAAGAGAATAAAAAGATAGCGAAAGTGTGTTATACTTTTAGGTTTTTAGTGGGATATTTGGATTTAGTGGAGTATATAAAAAGCCGTCCTAACTCCTTTTTGGCTAAATTTGACTCTGGGTTAGTTGCGCTTTTGGGTAAAAAGTTTGGAAATTTTAAAAAAAATGATATAAAAAGTCGCTGTGATTATGTAATCTTTGAGAAGAAAAGCGGAACTTGGTTAATAAGGGGGTTGGAATGAAAGATGCTCAAAGCTGTTTTTTGAGTGGATGTTTTGTAGGTTATCTTCCTAAAGCCCCCGGAACTTATGGTACTATATTAGGAGCCGTTCTTGCTCTATTTTTGCCACAATTTACCCTGTTCCTATTAGCTATTTTAGTTACTTTAATTGCCATCAAACAGATAGATAACTACGAGGCAGCTAGCAATACTCACGATGAATCTTGGATCGTTATAGATGAGATTGTAGGTATTTGGATAGCCATCTCTTTACTCCCTAAGGTAACAATTTTTTGGGTAGCGGTAACGGTGGTACTGTTTAGATTTTTTGACATAACCAAACCCTCCTATATTAAGGTATTGGATAAGATGGAGGGAGGAGTTGGAGTGATGGCAGATGATCTTTTAGCTGGGGTGGTTGCCGGTTTAGTGGCCGGGTTACTGTATGTACTAGTTAATCTTCTTTAACCTTCTTTATCTTTCCTCGCTATTATTAAAAACGAAAAGTACTTTAAAAGAACAAGGTATGCAATTTTCTCGCTGTTATGAACTATTTGGAGAAGATTTTAAAAAAATCATTAAGGGGAAAGTTTTAATTTTAGGAGTAGGCGGAGTAGGCGGTTTTGCGTTAGATTGCTTATATAGAACAGGGGTTAGAGATATTGTGATCGTAGATTATGATAGATTTGAAGAGAGTAACCAAAACCGTCAGATAGGAAGTGAAGAGTTGGGAAAATCTAAAGTGGAAGTATTAGCTCAAAGATATAAGGGGATAAAAAAAATAGAAGCTAAAATCGATAATAACTGGGCAGAAGGGTTTGATTTTGATAGGTTTGATGTAGTAATAGATGCTATCGACGATCTGGATGCAAAGGTAGCCATAGCTAAAAGGTGTTACCCTAAACTTATTAGCTCTTTAGGGAGCGCAAGAAGGTTAGACCCAACTCAAATCACCACCTCTTCTATTTGGAAAACCTATAACGACCCTTTTGCAAAAAAGTTTAGAGCAAAACTTAAGAAAGCAGATTTCAAAGGTGATTTTTTAACAGTTTTTAGCAAAGAGCTACCTAAATGTAAAGGGCTAGGTAGCTTTGTTGCAGTAACTGGAGCTTTTGGTTTAACTTTGTGTGCAAAAACGATTGAAAGATTAAGAGATGAAAAGAAGTGATATAGCAATAGTGATACCGTTATACAATGAGGAGAAAGTTATTAGGCAGACCCTTTTAGACTTGCAAAAAGAGCGTCCTAATGATGTGATTATTGTTGTAGATGACGGTTCTACCGATAACAGCTTTGAGCAAGCTTGTGTAAAGGGAGTTAGGCTTTTACGCCATATTGTAAATTTGGGTCAAGGTGCGGCCCTTCAAACCGGTATAGAATGTGCAAAAAGATTGGGGTGTAAATATGTTGTAACTTTTGATGCGGATGGACAACATTGTCCAAAAGATATAGAAAAGTTTGTAGAAGTTTTAAAAAAAGATGAGGCGGATATAGTGCTTTGTTCTAGATTTTTAGGAAAAGCGGAAAATATTCCTACCTTTAGAAAATATTTTCTAAAAACCGCCTCTTTAGTAGAAAAACTGTTAACCGGAATCTCTTTAACCGATGTACACAACGGTTTTAGGGCTATCAACATTCAAAAGTTCCCAAATTTTACTATCACTCAAAACCGTATGAGCCACGCTTCAGAGATAATTGATCTAATTAAACGGTTAAAGATGAGGTATGTGGAAATGCCTTGTACTATTAGGTATAGTGAATACTCTCTTAGCAAAGGGCAGTCTTTAATGAACAGTATCAATATCCTTTTTGAGTTTATTTTAGGAAAGGCGATCAAATGATCTTGATAAAGTTTTTCTTAATTACGGTTTTGAGTATAGTATTTTTACTCCTTGCTCTCTCCTCTAGATTTAGGACTTATCAACGAATTACGGTTATTTTGCTTTACCTTTTTTTAGCGTTTTTGATCCTTTTTCCTCAGACAGCAGATAAAGTTGCGGAGTTTTTTGGAATTGGGCGAGGGGTGGATTTGATCATCTACCTCTCTATTGCGGTGTTATCTTTGATAGTAGCGATTTTATACGCAAAGCTCAAAATGACCGAGCGAGCGATTACGAAAATTATTCGAGAGATAGCTGTGGATAAATCAAGGGAGTGTGAGTGAAAACCTATTCAAAAAAGCTAATCCAAGCTTGGAAAAGAGCTATAATTAACACTTATGGATTTGAGGAGTATATGGATTTTGTGGTACAACCCAGTTTTACAAAAAAATACCTCTCCTATTTGCCACTTTTAAACTATACCGATAGGGAAAGTGACAAAATTAAAGACCTACTGGAGCTAGCTAAAGATAACCATTATCAAATTAGGACTTTAAACTTTAACTACAAAGATTTTAAAGATCACGATACCGTTGTATTGCGATTGGATATTAAAGATAAAACGATAGAGGAGATAAAACGAGGATATAAGAAACTTGCTAAACGAAGCGTAAATAAGGAGTTAAAGCTTAATCGATATGAACTAAAAGAGAGTAAAGAGTATTTAGATTATTTTTATGAGGTACTAAAAGATATTTATCATAAACACGGAACTCCTATACTTCCAAAGCGGTTTTTTAAAAATCTAATAGAAGAATTAGGGGAGAATTTGGATATTTTTATCCTTTTTGAAAAAGACAAAGTGGTAGGAGGGGTGCTATTTTTTTATGACAACTCTATTGCAACTTTACAGTATGGGGGAGTTATTCAGGAAAGAAGTGAGCCTACTACCGGTTATTTTCTCTACCACAAAATTATAGAATATCTGCTTGAAAAAGAGGGGATAGATATTATCGATTTTGGAAGGTCTCCTTACAATGGAGGTACCTACTTTTTTAAAACCCGTTTTGGAGCAACACCTGTAAAAATTGACATTCACACCAGCGATAAAGTTGATATTTATTCTGCTTATTCTTTAGCTTCGAAAGTGTGGAAAAAACTCCCTTACGCTTTAACCGATAGAGTTGGTCCTATTTTAACTAAATATTTGGTGGATCTATGAAAAGAGGTGTAAAACTTCTTATCCTCTTACTCCTTTTAGGCTGGCTTTTTTACGGTATCGATCTTAAACTTTTAGTAGAAAGTTTAAAAAGATTAAACCCTTTGGGAATAGTTTTAACTTTCATTTCTGTTTTTATTAGTGATCTTATCATCTCTTATCGGTGGTATTACTTAAGCCACTTTCAGCACCCTTTTAAAGCGAGTGTAGAAGCAAATATGCTAGCGTTTTTTTTAAACATCTTTGCCCCTGCTAAACTTGGAGATCTAAGTAAAATCTACTATATGCAGCAAGAAGGGTATGATGCGAAGATGTCCGCTTCTATGTTTTTGTTGGAGCGGTTTTTAGATGTGATCGTTTTAGGGTTTATGATCCTCTTTAGTGCGCTTTTTATCCTTCCTAGTAAAAAAGCGGTTTGGATTGGAGGGGTTTTATTGATCGTAGCTTTAATTTTCTTAGGAATCGTTTTTAACTACTCTTTGATGTTGAAACTTTTACGCTTGATCCCTTTTAAAAAAGTTAAAGTAGTGTTATACAAAATTTTAAAAGCTACCCGTACAAACTTAGAGCCTAAAAGATTGGTGATTTTATTTTTATTAACTTTATTGGTCTGGGGAGGTTATTATCTAAATAACTTTGTTTTCTTTTTAACGGCAACGGATTTTGATCTAAGTTTAAAAGAGATTTTCATCGCCTCTACTTTAGCGTTTGCAGTTTCTGCAATTCCAATAACTCCAGGAGGTATAGGCACTTTTCAAGCCGCTTTTATCTTAGCTTTAGGATGGTTTGGAATTAGTAAAGAGGAAGCGTTAGGGGCATCTATCGTATTGCAACTGCTCTATATTCTTCCTGCGACCCTTTATAGCCTTTATCTTTTTTGGAGTAAAGAGTTTTTATTAGGAGCAAAAAATGGTTCTACCACCAAATTATAAAAATTACCCAATATGGCTAACTATCGATGTGGAAAAGGTTGAAGATGCCAATTTTGGAATTACACCTAAAAAACCTTTAAATATCGATTATCCTAAGATTATTGAAGATTGGATAAACTTATGTGAAAAACATCAAGTAAAATCGACCGCGTTTGTGTTAGGTTCTTTTGCTAAGGAGTATCCTCAAGTTGTAAAAAGGTTAAAAGAGGCTGGACACGAAATAGCTTCTCACGGCTTAAGGCACGAACTTGTATATAAATTGGAATTTAAGGAGTGGAAAAAGGAGACTTTAGAAGCTAAGAAACTTTTAGAAGATCTAATTGGGGATGAGGTTAAAGGGTATCGTTCTCCTAGCTGGACACTTCCTTTTAAAAGAGAGTATTATGAAGCGTTAGTAGAGTTAGGATTTAGCTACTCTTCCTCATATTTTCCTTTTAAAACCTATATGTATGGAAACAGCATCGATAAAAAACAACCCTTTACAATTTATACCCCTAGTGGAGAGATAACCGAAATCCCTATTCCTAAACAGTTGATCCCTTTTAGTGGTGGATTTTATATGAGAATTCTCCCTTTTTGGTTAATTAAGATTCTTTTTAGCTCGTTAATTGCCTCTGGTCACAAGCCGATAATATACACACATCCGTATGAGTTGATACCAAACCTCTTTAGAAGTTTTCTAAAGAGTGTTAAAGTCGATCTGGCTTATTTTCTAACTTTTGCAAATGTTGGAGATAGCTTAAAACGTTTTGATCGGCTCTTAGAAAGTTTTGTAAAGGATAGGAATGTGGCAGGGGCTACTTATACTAGCTATGTTACTTGGCGGATGCGCCAAGACAGCAGAGCAGAAGGAGATAAAGAAGAGTAAAGAGGGGATAACTATTAGATTGGAAGGGGAGGTATTCCCTTCCAAAAAAGAGGATATTTTAGCTACTATGGATGGTCGAGTTAAAGAGGTTTTAGTCAAAGAAGGAGATAAGGTTAAAAAAGATCAGGTGTTGATAAAGTTTGAAACCACTATCACAAACCTAGATATTGAAAAGACCCAACGAGAGCTTGATTATCTTCAAGAGTTTCAACGTTTTATAAAGGATAGCAAAAAAAACAACATAAATCTAGCAATGGTCAATATAGCTAGGTTAAATCTTGAGCAAATTTCCAAACTGAAGTCTCAAGGTTACTCCGATTCTATGGAGTTACATAACGCTAAAACCGCATACGCTTCCTCCCTTCACGCTCGCTATAGTGAGGATGAGATGAAAAAGGAAAAACTACACTCTCTTCAAGAAAGGATCACTTTAACTCAAGCTGAACTCAAGAAGCTTAAATATTTATTAGACTTAAGTGAGGTTAAAAGTGATATTAGCGGTTTTATAGCCGATATAAAAACTCAACCTGGAGATTATGTAGCTAAGGGGAGCAAATTAGGAACAATTGTAAACTTAGATAGAGTGATTGTAAAAGCTGGAATAGCTCCCGGACTTCTTCCTTTTGTTAAAAAGGGAAAAAAGGTAAAAATAAACTTTATTACAACTCCCCCCTATAGCGTAGAAGCTAATATTACTAGAGTCGTAATGATAACCGATCCCGATTTTGGAAGGATGACGGTAGAGATCGAAATTCCTAACAAAAACTACCTACTTCAAGAGGAGACCAAAGCGCTAGTTACCGTTTATTTGGAAAAAGAGGAGCAGGAGTTTATTAAAAAACATTTTATCGAAGATGCAGACGATACCGTTTATGAAGTTAAGGCTCAAAACTACTGAGCCTCTTCTTGTGCTAACTTCTCTAAATACTCACTATTGTCTATCTCATAAACTGTAACCAGGTTACTAGAGTAAAAAACTCTTATATTGTTGTGAAAAGCTTGGTAGATAGAAACCCAACTTTTTAAACTTGTCATTACTCTACTTCTCCAACGGTAGTACCAGTCATCACTTTCGTGGAATCGATGGGGAATATCTTCTATAAAGATGTAAATTTTTTGAGAAGGGATTGGTAGATAGCGATCGGTTGGATCATACCAGCGTACGAAATCGCTAGAGTTTATAAAAAAACCTTTATTTAACACCTTAGAATACTCTTCAGAAAAAGCCACCACCGTCCAGGTGTGTAACCTATTTTCTTTAATTATTTTGTACAACGCCATAGAAACATCGCTATAGTTAAATCGATCTACATACCTCATCAACTCTTCACTATCTTTATAATGGGGAACAAAAACCGCCAAAAGAAAAAATTGGATGTAGAGCAGTCCTAAGAAAAGATAGCGGGTAATATTTCCTAAGAAAAGCTTTATAGCTAGATAGATTAATCTTAAAGTACAAGCGACTAAAATAGTGGTAGCTAAAAGAAGATATTCCGCTGCCCTGCCCTGATGGATAAGTTTGCTAAATCCTAAATTTTCGGCAAAGTAGATAAGAAAAATCCCAATAGGAATCAATAAAAAGCTACTAAAGTAAAATTTCCTTTTCCCTAAGAAAGCTATAAGAAAAAGCGCCACACTGTAAAGAAAATAGTAAAGGTGAATTGGAGTTAAAACGGAGATTGTAACCTCTTCCAATCCTGTGGCGACTAAATCTTCTACCGCTTGTTTAGTTCCAAAGAGACGATCTAAAAAAGGGGCGGCAGCTCCAAAATCTTGCGGTATCCCATACTTTAAAACCGATAGCATCCACCCGTTTCCCAAAATTGCCGCTATGAAAATAGCTTTTAATCCCTTTTTTAACAACTTCCAATTAAGTTTAAAGGTGATGGTTGCATTGAGAGCTATCAAAAGGCTAGGTACTATCAACGCGATCGCCCCACCCCCGTGGAAGATAAAAACCAACATTAAACTTAAAGTGTAGTTTAAAAAGTGGCGCGGTTGTCCTCTATCCACCGCTTTGATGAGGTAAAAAAGGTTTAAAAGAAAAAAAGCGGAAGCAAATTCATACGCCATCCCGCTAAAATAACGAAGATAGGGATCAAAGTTGGGTCCTGTAGCCGCTTGGGCTAAATCTTTATCTAGTGTGTAAAATTTAAGTCCAAAGAGATCAATAATTTCGGGGTTAGTAGTTGGTGCCACTCCAGTGATTAAAAAGGAGTTTAACGGTGAACCTAATAAAACTATCCCATAAATCATCAATGTGGAAAGGGCGAGTAAAGAGGAGAGGGTAAACCGTTTTGCTACAAAGTAGACTCCCAAAAGTAAAAAGGAGATTAGTAAAAGGGGATAGATGTTGAAAAGAACAATAGAGTCGATATTGGTTAAAACCTGCATTGTAAAGATAAAGATACTGATCCCGTAAAAATCTGCCCCTGCGGTTTTGCCATCAGCATATAAGATATTTTTATGAAGAGTTGCCACCCATTCAATAAATTGGGTTGTATCTGGAAGAGGGTTAGATAAAGAGATAAAACAGCGGTAGCCTAAGGTGTAAATGAGATAAACAAAGACCAATAGAAAAAGGAATCGATAAAGAAGATGGTAAAAACTTAAATGTAAAAAATAGTTTTCTAACGCTAAAACCAATTTTCTTTTAGCCTCTTCAAAATACTTATCTTTCTCATCGAAAAAGTCAAACACCTTAATTAAAAACTGATTGTAGTTATAGCTTAAGAAAGGTTTTAAGGAACGTTTGTAATAGAATTTAAAAAAAAGTATCTTCGTCAAAAGTAGAGAGGTTAGAAAAGTTGTAAGACTAAATATTTTTAAAAACACCATCAACGGAACTACAAGTTCCACATAGGCTAACATATAAAGGATATTTGAAATAATATTTTCTAATCCTCCTCCAGCATACCGTTGCGGGAAAATATGTCTAGGAAGGTAGATAAAAAAAAGGATCGCCACTATAAAAAGTAAGATCGCATTAGGAAGAGTTACTAAAACGATCTCTTTTATTAAATTGGCATCGATAAAAATCTTTTCACTCGGCATCTAACACTTCAAGTTTTTTTCTTATTCCATCACTTGCATCTAGAAACGCTTGAATAATTTGTGCTTCTACTAGTTTATCTTTTTGGGCATGAATATCCTCTAAAGCCGCTTCGTGTGAAAACGCTTCCCGGTAAGCTCTAGGACTTGTCATTCCTACGTAATACTCAGCTAAGGCTACTATTTGAGCGTGGATAGGAATATCTTTCCCTTTTAATCCAAACGGGTATCCACTTCCATCAAACCGCTCATGGTGATATTTCACAATAGGAGCGATGTTATAGATGTTGCTAATAGGTTCAACTATTACACTTCCTACAATTGGGTGGTATTTGATTAGGTCTAACTCTTTTTTATTGATAGTTTTACTATCTAAAAAGCTTTCAATCTTTCCAACCATCCCTATATCGTGAAGCTCAGCTCCTAGAGAAATAGTATCGATAGAGTGTTCATCTAAAAATAAATTCTTAGCTACCTCAACTGCAACGATTTGTACCTTTTTGGAGTGGTTTTTAAAATAGGGGCTTTGAAGTTCTAAGGCTCTATTGGAGAGACGAAGGAAGTGGATATAATTGGTTACCATCTTACTATTTTCGTTGATATGTTCAAAATAGATTCCCGCCATATCTAAGAAAGAGCCTATCTCACTAATTTGCTCTTTTGTTAAAGGTTGAAGTGTAAAAATGTCCATAATGTATGGAGTGTTACGGATGTAAAACCTTTTTTTATACTTTCCTTTTTTAGGGTCTTTAAACACTTTTATTTTGTTGGGTTTTTCCCTATTTAATAAGATAATCCCCGTAGTCCCTTCAACCTTAAGCAATAAAGAGATCACGAACTTTAAAAAAGTCTCCGTACCCGATTGAAATCGCATCATTGAAGAAAACACCTCTTTGGAGGCGTTAGAAACATTGGAAACGCTATACTCTTCCAGTAACAAAAACGATTTTGTATAGTAACTTAGGAATAGTCTTAAAAATCCCTCAATCTCTTCTAATTCTAACTCTTTTCTGCTAAAAGCAGCTAAAAGCGCTTGTCCATCCACCGACTCTATATAATAGACGTTAAAATTTCCTATTTTGGTATGGGGGGTAATATCTTTTCTATAGAGTCTATTTTTTATCCCTACCTTTCCCTCATTTGAGGCAACTTCCAACACAAAAATATCCCCTCGTCGAATGTAAAGAGCGATCTCATCCAATCCAAAAATAGAGCGATTTTTGATTATAAACTCTTCAATCTCCCCAACTTTACCTTTTTTAGCTAATTCTAAAAAGGCTTTATTAAACTGCATCAGTTTATATTTTAAAAGCGCTTTATCTTTAAAAAGTTTTATAGATAAAAGAAAAAAGATAACTGCAAAAAGTAGAAAAACCCACCAAAAATTTATGGCAATAAAAAATATAACTTCGTCTAGCTTTTCCCTGATTAGCGGGTTTTCTAAAGGGTTATTTACCATCTCTTTCCCTTTTTAATCGCTCTACATATGCACTATTATCTATTTCATACACAGTTAAAAGTTTTGTCTTAGCATATACCCTTATATTATCGTGCGTAGAGGCGTAAATAGTTACCCACTCTTTTAATCTATTTTGAATTTCTGTCCTCCAGCGGTAATACCACTCATCTTTACCGGTGTATTTATGAGGAATATCCTCTACAAAGATATACACTTTAGGAGTGGGGATAGGTAGTTCCTGAGGTAAAGGGGAGTAATCGAGTAAGAATTCATTGGTATTAATCATAAACCCTTTTCCCAACACTTTAGAGTATTCTTGAACATAAGAGATTACTGTCCAGGTCATAGGGCGATTTTCTTTTACAATCTGGTAAAGATGGTAAGGGATTTCCGAGTATTGGACCCCGTTGATAAACCTTTTGAAAAATTCCACCTCTTTGTAATGGGGAATAAGAAAGATAGAGATAAGCAACATTATAAACACTATTACTAAAAACACTATTTTGGCTAACTCTCCTAAAAGCTTTTTTAACGGAATCCATAAAAAAAGTTTTAAGTAACACGCCACAATTACGGTAATACTTAAGTAAAGATACTCAGCTCCTCTAGAAGGGTGAACCAACTTACTTAGCCCCAAGTTTTCTGCATAATAAACTACAAAAAAACCTAAAGGAATAAGTAAAAAACTGCTAAAGTAAAACCCCTTTTTAAAAAACCGTGCCAAAATAAAAAAAGAGATTGCCGAGATGAGTAAAAAAAGATGCATATAGGTTAGATGGGAGATAGTAACCTCTTCAATTCCCGCTGAAACGATCTCTTTTATAGCTTGTTTAGTTCCAAAGAGACGATCTAAAAAAGGGGCGGCAGCTCCAAAATCTTGCGGTATCCCATACTTTAAAACCGATAACATCCACCCGTTTCCCAAAATAGCAGCAAACAAGATCGCCTTTAATCCCCGTTTTAGAAGGTCTAGATTCAATTTAAAACTAACTAAAGCGTTTAAGGCGATCAAAATACTAGGAGCTATCAATGCGATCGCCCCACCCCCGTGAAAAATAAAAACTAGCATCAATGAAAGAGAGTAGTTATAAAGGTATCGGGTGTAACCTCTATCTAATGCTTTAATTAAGTAAAAGAGGTTAATTAAAAACATTGTGGAAGAGAATTCATACGCCATACCGCTAAAGTAGCGAATGTAGGGAGTCATTGAAACTTTTTCTAGATGGAGGTTAGGGTTTTCAAAATACTCTTTAGGAATTTGGTAAAGTTTAAAGT
The DNA here is from genome assembly GCA_013153095.1 of Campylobacterota bacterium. Lineage (GTDB taxonomy): Bacteria > Campylobacterota > Campylobacteria > Campylobacterales > Nitratiruptoraceae > Nitratiruptor. The sequence goes on from JAADFB010000012.1 coordinate 26,129, forward strand.
GCCAAAACCTAATAAAATCGGGATTGCTGGTAGTTGTAATCCAAGTGGCGATATGTTCATTCCAAGGAGAGCTTAGTAAAATGGAACCGTAAATTAAAAGAGTTGCCATAGCTAAAAGAGAGGTTAGGGTAAATCTTTTCATTACAAAATAGACGCCCAAAAACAAGAAAGTGATTAACAAAAGTGGATAGATATTAAAAAGGATAATAGAATCGATATGGGTAAAGGTTTGAAGGAAAAAGATAAAAACGCTTATCCCGTAAAAATCTGCCCCTGCGGTTTTGTCATCAGCATAAAGGATATTGTCGTTTAGATTTGCTACCCATTCAAAAAATTGGCTGGTGTCGGGTAGAGGGTTTGCTAAAGAGATAAAACAGCGATAGCCTACGATGTAAACCAGATGGATAAAAATTAAACCTAAAAGAATTTTTTTAAAAAACTGGTAGTAGTTGAGGTTTTTAACATATAAAAAAAGAACGTTGTAAAGTTGTTTGCGTAGGGAGATAATTTTTTGGTAAGGATCATCTAAGAAATCGTAAACAACTATTAAAATTTTACTTTTTAGATTTAAAAGATACTCTTTTGGGTCTTGCTTGTAATAAAACTTCACAAAGGCTAATTTAGTCAAAAACAGCACTGCTAAAAAAGAGGGAAGGGTAAAAATTTTTAAAAATACCATTAATGGGACTACTATCTCAATATATGCTAACATATACAAGATATTGGAGATGATATTCTCTATCCCTGCCCCAGCGTAGCGTTGAGGAAAAAGCCTTCTTGGAAGAAATAGGAAAAGAAGGTAGGCTATAATGAAGAGTAAGAGGGCATTTTTTATATTAAGATAGATAATTTTGTGGATAATCTCCAGATCAAGATATTCATCTTTTAACAAATTAAACTCCTATTACGGAGCTTTTAGGGATCTATTTAACATCGCTTTCCCTTTTTAGACGCTCAATGTACTCACTATTGTCGATCTCATAAACGCTTAAAAGTTTGGTTTTGGAATAAAGTTTTATGTTGTTATGAGTTGAAGAGTAAACCCCTATCCACTCTTTCAATCTATCTTGAATATCTCTTCTCCATCTATAAAACCACTCCTCTCTCCCTAAATATCTGTGAGGAATATCTTCTACAAAAATATATATCTTTTTGGTAGGGATGGGTAATTCTTTCTCTTTAGGGGAATAGTTGAGTAAAAAATTGCTAGAGTTTATCATAAAACCGCGCCCTTTAACTTTAGAATACTCTTGTACGTAAGAGACTACTGTCCAGTTCATCGGTCGATTCTCTTTAACTATTGAGTAAAGTTTTAAAGGTATGTCTGAATATTGAACTCCGTTTATAAAACGCTTAAAAAAATCTGTCTCTTTATAGTGAGGGATAAAAAAAATTGAAATTATATATACTCCCACTATTGCTAATAAAAAGATAATCTCCCCAACTTTTTTAAAAACTTTTTTTAAAAAAAGCCATACCGCCTTTATATAACAACTTATAATTATAGTCACACTTAGGTAAAGATGGGTCACCCCTTTTGAAGGATGAAGCAGTTTATAAAAACCCAAATTTTGGGCAAAAAAGAGAAGAAAAAAACCTAAAGGGATAAGTAAAAAACTGCTAAAGTAAAACCCTTTTTTTAAAAATCGTGCTATAACAAAAAAAGAGATTGCAGAAGTAAGTAAAAAAAGGTGATGGTAAGTTAAATGGGAGATAGTAACCTCTTCTAATCCTAATTCTATTTTATCTGTTTCTATGTTAAGAAGGGTTTTTAAAAAAGGGATGTCTAAAAAATCGGGAAGTACTTTATACTTAAACACTGCTAAAAACCATAAATTTCCAATAAAAGTAGTTAGAAGGATAGCTTTTAAAAATTGGGGGAACTTTTTTACCTTAAAACTAACAAGGGCATTCAAAAAAATAAGAAATGTAGGAACAATTAAAGGTATACTTCCCTCTGGATGAAAGATAAAAATTAAAAGTAAAGAGAAGGTATAGTTGTAAAGGTAACGGTTATAGCCTTTGTCCAAAAACTTTATAAGATAGAAGAGATTAATTAAAAACAAAGTGGCGGAGAGTTCATAAGCCGTTCCACTAAAGAAGCGAATATAAGGATTCATAGAGATTTTTTCCAAATAGGTAGTTGGGTTTTGAAAATAAAAAGAAGGGATTTGGTAAAGTTTAAACTCCTCCCATAAGGATATAATTTCTGGGTTAGAGGTTGTAGTAATCCAAGTAGCTACATTCTCTCCAATAAAAGAGGATATAACGACAGAACCAAAGATTAGCAGTGTTGCCATCGCTACTAAAACACTTAGGCTAAACCGTTTAATTACAAAATATACCCCTAGGAGTAGGAAGGTTATCACTATTAACGGGTAGATGTTAAAAAGAATAATAGGATCGATGTTAGTAAAAAGTTGCAAAATAAAGATAAAAATAGCTAACCCGTAAAAAAGTTCTCCTGTAATAGCTTTGTCATCTGCATAGAGAATGTTTAAGTTTAGATCGGCTACCCACTCAAAAAAGTAACTTGTTTGGGGTAACGGATTGGCTAAGGAGATAAAACAGCGGTATCCTAAAAGATAAATTAAGTAGATAAAAATTGTGATAAGGAAGACTCTTTTCAAAAAGTAGAAGTAATTAAGATGTTGGAAATAGGAAAAAAGAGTTAAAGAGATACGTTTTTTTAGTGCTTTAAATTTTAGATAGGGTTCATCTAAAAGATCGTAGAGGAAAATAATTATTTTGTTTCCAATGTTAAAAAGATACTCTTTGGGACTTTGATGATAATAATATTTGACAAAGAACAGTTTAGTTAATACTAACATTGCCAAAAAAGAGGGAAGGCTAAAAATCTTTAAAATTACCATTAAGGGAACTATCAGCTCCAAATACACCAACATATACAAAATGTTGGAAATTACATTTTCTAATCCTGCTCCTGCGTAGTCTTGAGGGAAAAGTCGACGGGGAAGAAAGATAAAAAGTAAATAACTAATTATAAAGAGTAAAATTATATTTTTTAAGTTGAGAGAAAATATCTGTTGTAAAACCTCAACATCGATATAATCTGGATATTTAGGTTTTAACAAAAATAACTACCTTCCCAAAAGATAAAAAAGCAGTCTCCATCTTAAAAGCTCCCCGTCATAGTACACATCTTTATACTCAAACGGAAGAAGTGTTACTACCATCCCTTCCTGATAGGGGATTTGGGTAACTAATGCTCTTCCTTTTGTATCTAAAATTAGTGGCTCTCCTAAAGCTATCGCGTAATTTTCCATAAAGTTCTCCAGGTTTAATTTAAGTCTTTTTATATCTTTAAACTTGGAACGTTGGGTATCAATTGTAAACTCTTTGGAGGAGGGAATGTAATTGATCACATCTAAGTTTTTGCTTTTAAAGATATATGACCTTATAGGTTTTGAGAAGAGTTTAGTATTGTTAAAGCTAGAGTTGATTAAAGAACGGATCTTTTTAGTGGAAATCTCCCCATACCGGTTAAAAACATCATATTTTGTAGAAAAAGTTCCAAACTCCACCCATAACTTTCCCCCTTGCGCTATCCAATCGCGTAAAATATGTTGTTCTTCTTTAGAAATGTTGTAGGAGTAAGCTATATTTTCTAAAAGGTCTTTAGAGATTTTTCTATAATCCTTTATCCATAGGGGTAGCACGTAGATAAAATCTAAACTACTAGGATCTTCTTGCAGTTTCCAAAAGTTTACATCCTTAAGATGTTTAGCTTTAAAAGAGGTATCGAGCGATTTATAAAAATCATCGCTAAACTTGCCTCTTATTTCCAAACTTGGTTTTAAAGAGATAAAAGGAAACTGCTTAAAAATCTCTTTACTATCTTGCTGTTCTAAAAAGGGGGATTTGATTTTGGCTACTTGAAGTTTTACCTCCTCAATCTTTTCAATCTTTTCATCTAACCTATCTTGTTTAGAAGCGCATCCAGTAAAAAGAAGTAGGGCGCCTAAAAAAGATAAAATTTTTTTTCTCATTTTTTTCCTTTAATAAGCTGAATAGTAGAAGTAATCCAGTTTTGTAAACATCTTTTTGATGTAGCGGTAAGTGATATACCAAAAAACTACGCTTCCAGCTAATAATCCAAAAACCGCAAAGAATTTTGCCAACATCTTACTTAACACTATCCCCACCGCAAAATCTACAAGTACAGCAGTAACTATCGCCTTTACTACTACCTGCTGTCTGGAGAAAGAGAAAAGCACCAACACATTTAAGAGGGCATTGGTCAAAAAGGCGTAAGCGATAGAGGAGATAAGGTAAACAAACTGGGCGCTAGGAGTAAAGGGGAGCGTTTTTTCATCTACCGGAATTGATAAGATTAAGAGGTAGAGCGAAACTATTGTAAGCATCGCAAATACTATAAAAATCTGATTGACAATTCTATAAAATCTTACAAAATCTCTGTTAAATTCTCTAAACTCTTTTAAAGAGTAGAAAAACACCTTATCGTTTATTCGATACAAAAACTCATACACCACCACCTCAACAAAACCCATCAATACAATTAAAACCATTAGTGCTAGATCGGTTCCGATCTCATACTCCACATCAAACCAGATAAAAAAGCCTACATCTATTCCGTTTGCGTTCCACTCAATCAGTTTATCCAACACCAAAAAGATAAAGTAAAAAAGTCCATAGATAAAAAACGGCATCAAAGTGTAAACAAACATTGAAGCCCTAGGAAGAATCTCACCTTCTGAATCTAAACGCTTTCTAAGTTTTTCCACCTTAAAGAACGCAAACGCCCCCATAATTACATCTAATAACAGCAACGCTAGAAATTGAGCATCTGGAAAATTGATATTAAAAATTTCGTGGATTATCATCACCAAAATTAACCCAAATACAAAAAAATATAACACCTTCTCATATTCTTCAAATACATAATAGATCGCAGAGTTTAAAAATAGGATGCTAAGAAGCAAAAAGGTGGAGATAAAAACGTAAAAAAGGTAATCTTCAAACATCCCAAAAACGATATTGGCCAAATAGAAGATAAACCCTACCAAAAAGATGAGTCCAACACTCAATCTATAGAGGAGATGCATCGTTTTAGCCGCTAAAACATACTCATTCATCTTTAGATAATACAACCCTTTACGCCCCAAAATCTGAGCAGGACCTCCCGTAATTATCATCGCTAAAAAAGTTCCAAAAGCTATCATTGTAGCTTCTGTAACCTCTATATCCACATTTGACCAAAGGGCGTAACCAAACACAATAGTGGCTACAATTTGAACCAGCATCGGAAGAGCAAAAGCTAATCCCTTAAGATAATTTTTTATAATTCGGCGTTTTAGAGGGGGAAGTTTCTCTTGGGAGACGATTCTTTTTACCGGATAGGTTTTTATATCTTTGTATTTATACAGCTCTTTTGCCATATCAAATACATCTTTAAACCCATACTCCTTTTTAGCATCTATATCCCTAATTCCATACACTTCAAGTAACGCTGCTATTTCCCACGCATCTAGGGGCTCTCCTCTATCCTTAGTTATCTCTAAGTAGAGCTTCTTCAGGTCTTTCACTGCTCTCTTCCTCATCTTGGTAAGCTTGGTATAACCGCCTATACATCTGCCAGTAATTTTCTACCATATCTTCGGTTTTAAATCCTCCAACTATCACCCTTCTAGCTTTTTTTCCTATCTCTTGAGTGATTTCGGGGTTTTGAAGGAGATAGATCACATATTTTGAAAACTCCTCATAATCTTTAGGCTTTACAATAAACCCATAACCCTCTAGTACCTCTTTAGTTCCACCAACATCGCTAGAAACCACCACCTTCTCACACGCCATCGCTTCAATAACCGCAAAGGGAAACGCTTCGGAGATACTAGTTAACATCACCACATCTCCCTCATTGTAAGCTCTAGCGGGATTGGAGGTAGGTCCCATAAAGGAGAAGTTATCTTCAACTTTCAACTCTTTAGCCAACTCCACACACTGCTCATAGTACTCCTTATCTGCAACGGGACCATAGAGTTTAAAGTGGACATCGGGAATAGTTTTAGAAACTATCTTTGCACATCTAATAAAAGTTTCTACATCTTTTAAGGGATCGATTCTTGCTACCATTACCACAGTTGGACGATCCTCTTTTTCCACTTGAAACGGCTTAAACTTTAAAATATCTATCCCGTTATAGATAGTTTCTATCTTCTCCTCTTTTACACCCCATCTAGTTTCCCAGCGCTTGTTATAGTTGCACACCGGGGAGATCACATCTGCAAAATGGTAGTTAAGTTTGGAAACGGTAGTGATTAAGCCCAAAAGAAACTCTTTAGTTCTCAAAGGCAACTGCTGACGGGAAGCAAAGAGATACTGCTCTCTGATATAGATTCCGTGTTCGGTTAGTAGAAACTTACTTTTATGCTTCTTTTTAGCCAAAATACACGGAAGCCCACAAAACGCAGCCGCAGAGGAGTGGTAAATTTCAGCTTTTGGAAGTTCAGGGAGCAAGGTTATGAAAAATCTAAAAAGGTACCTTAACCCTTCAATCATATCAAACATTTTTGGAGGGTTTTTAGTCTCGTTTGCGTAATGGTTTAAAAGGTACTCTTTGTAGATGTTCCAAACCTCTTCACTCCTAAAAATCTCATAGTAATCATATTTTTGGAAGTAAAGATGAAACTGATACAACGCTTCCCCTAACCCTTCTAAGTCCTCCTCTTTTTTGTAGATATGGTTTAGAATTTTTAAAAGTATCGGCTCAAAAGTTTTTATATCTTTGTTGCGTTGTGTGTTGAGTTTTGCTTGATAGATTCTAGAGAATTTTATGTTTCTAATATATTCTACTGGCTCCTCCGTCCCCCAAAGAGGGACGTTTATAGTATCCACAACATTGGGAGGTATCTCATATTTTGCATGCATATAAGGGTGCATCATTATGGGCAAAAGGATAAAATCGATATTTTTCAACTCCTTTATTAAAATATCTGCCCAAGTGCTAACACCTCCGGTAGTGTAGGGATAAGTCCCCTCTCCTGTCCAGACAACCTTAATCCTTGCCATAAAAGACTCGCTTACCCTTTAGAACTTCTAGAGTTGCTTCATTTTGAATAAGAGAAGTTTCTATCTGTTTTTTCTCTTCCAAAAGTGTTAAATAGTTTCTAATCGCATCGGAATACTGCCGATAGTTGGAAAGACCGTTAATATATCTCTTTTTTACCAATTCTAACTTCTCTTTCATCAGCGAAACCTGCTCTTTAGTTATTAGAAGGTGTTTTTTTAACCTCTCAATCTCGTTTAAATACTTAAACGCTTGAGATGAGGTTTCTTTTATGGTATTTAAAAGCTTATACTTTTGCATCAAGGTTTCCAACTTCGCCTTTTCTAATAGGTATCCCCTATTTTCGGCTGAATAGATCGGAAATTTTAGATTTAACATCGCCTGATAATTAAGTCCATTAGTGCTTTTGGCGGGGTCTAGGCCAAAATCTTTTTTATATTCATAATAAAGGGAAGAGCTAAAATCTACTATAGGTAGATAACTTTTTTTATACTGCTCTAAAGAAGCTTTTTTTATTGAAAAAAGGGTTCTTTCTTGCTGAATTAAAAGGTTATCGTGAAGGATTTGGTTAAAGATTTTTATCAGTTCTCCACCGTCGCTTTTAATTTTAAACTCTTTAAGTTTCAAAGGTTTAGGGTCGGTAATATTTGCACTATTTCTTAAAAGAAAGTCAAAATAAAGATACTCGTACATCTTTAAAAGAACGGTTTTTTTTAACTCTAAAAGGTCGTTTTTAGCATCGATAAGATCAACTTTAGAAGCTAGTCCCGCTCTGTTTCTCTCTTTTACAATCTCAAAAAAACCTTTTTGAGCTAAATAGATCTCCTCATATAGCTCCTTAACCTTTTGATTAAAAAGAGCTTGAGTATAGATAGAAACTCCATACAGAGATAGTTTATCTTTTGCGCTCAGCCCTTCCAACTTCCCTAGCCTCTTTTTTAATTCCAATAACCTTTCTTTTACTAACATCCCGGGATCAAATACTCTTTTATTAGCCCCGATTCCTAAATCTACTGCTAGCTCTTTATTAGTTCCTAGATCGTAATTTATAAACTTACTGTATCTTGTAAGAGCGTTTCCGAAAATGTTCCAATCATACCTACTATTTTCTAAAAGTGCCTCTACTTTAGTTAAAATCTCTTTGTAGTTTGATTCTTTTAAACCGTAATCGCTTTTAAAAAGTTTTTCCATATAGGTATAGAAATCCAAAAGGGTATAATTGTTATTGTTGTGGATAGGTAAAGAGGTTTTTTTTACGGTTTTTTTAGGAATTAGGGTTTTTAGCTTTGGAAGAGGGCGAGGGGCTTGAGTTTTTTTAAGTTTTTTTTTACACCGTTTCATATACGCATCAGAATTGAACTCTTTAGCTTTATTTAACCATTCTATAGCTTCCTCTTTGGTTTCATAAGGTCCCGATTTAAAACGGTACAATCCGTTAACTTTAGTGATAGAACCTTTAGGGAAGTTTTTTAGGAAAACCTTATCCTCATCACTATGAATCTTTTGTTGAAGAGAGTGGTAAATACACCAGTTTGCCAATGAGAAGGAGATAGTTGTAAGTGTTAATAACGCTGCTCTTACCATCTTGGATCGCACTTCCTTTTTTGGAAAAGTTTATCATAACCATTTTTTTGTAAGGTTTAAAACTTTTGGGCGATCTTAATTTGTTAGCCACAATTTGGCTATTTTCTTCAACTTTTCCGGATTTTCTGAAGCAAACAGTTTTAAGGAAGTGGGTTTTTTGGAAGGGGTTAAGTGGAAGTTTTGTTCTAAAAACTCTACTATCGCCTCTCCTGAGTGGATTAAGAGAGCAGAGTTTAGGAAGTAGTTGCTTATAGCGTTAGAGATTAAGGGGAAATGGGTACAACCCAAAATTATAGCTTTAGGCTTTAAATCCTGAAAATAGTATCTCATCGTGGCTTCTAAAATCTCACCGCTAAAAATCTCCTCTTCAACTAAAGGTACAAAAAGGGGGGTAGGCTTGGAGATGATGTTTTTAAACCCTTTTTCTTTCAAAAGAGTTTGGTATTTATTGCTGGAGATGGTGGCGTTTGTTCCAATAATTAATATCTCTTCCTCTTTTTTGACTTTACTTTGCTCTAAAGCCAAAACCCCAGGTTCAATTACTCCAACTACTGGAAAGGGAGCGTTTTCTCTTAACTCCTCAATAGCGTAGGCGCTTACCGAATTGCACGCGGTAATTAAAATATCCACTTCAAAGTTTTTAAAAAACTCCAACGCTTCTAAAGAGTAACGAATTATTGTATTTTTATCTTTTGTTCCGTATGGGACTCTAGCGGTATCTCCAAAATAGATAATCTCTTCAAAGAGGGAGTTTTTAATTAGGCTTTTTACAACTGTAAGCCCTCCAACACCGCTATCAAAAACAGCTGCCCTCAGAATTAAGCTCCCTCATTCATAATACTTAAGAATTCTTGGTTATTTTTAGTCTTTAACATTTTTGAGTACAGAAATTTTAAAGCTTCAACCTCATCCATCGACTGCATCGCATTTCTAAGCGCCCAAACTTTTTGTAAAGTGTTTGGATCGACTAATAACTCCTCTTTTCTAGTTCCCGATTTTAAAATATCAATCGCTGGATAGATTCTTCTATCGGCTATCTTTCTATCTAACACAATTTCGCAGTTACCCGTTCCCTTAAACTCCTCAAAGATAACCTCATCCATTCTACTTCCGGTATCTATTAGCGCGGTAGAGATAATAGTTAAGCTTCCTTTCTCTTCAATATTTCTTGCGGCCCCAAAAAATCTTTTAGGTTTATGAAGAGCGTTAGCATCAACCCCTCCGCTTAACACTTTTCCACTAGAGGGGGTGATGGTATTGTAAGCTCTAGCCAATCGGGTTATCGAATCTAATAAAATCACTACATCTTTTCCCATCTCCACCCGTCTTTTAGCTTTTTCTATAACTAGCTCCGCTACTCTTACGTGGTTTTTAGCGGGCATATCAAAAGTTGAGCTATATACCTCTCCCTTTACACTTCGCTCCATATCGGTAACCTCTTCGGGACGCTCATCAATTAAAAGCACAATCAATTCTACTTCTGGGTGATTATGAGCTATTCCGTGGGCTAACTCTTTCATCAGCTCGGTTTTACCACTTCTTGGGGGAGCTACGATTAAGGCTCTTTGCCCTTTTCCAATGGGGGTAAATAGGTCTAAAACTCTACCAGTTAACTTCATTGGATCATATTCTAGTTTTAATTTTTCAGTAGGATAGAGTGGAGTTAAGTTATCAAAGAGAGGTCGCTTTTTAGACTCTTCGGGAGGTAGATAGTTTATCGCTTCAATTTTTAAAAGGGCGTAGTATCTTTCTTGATCTTTTGGAGGCCTAACTTGACCTGTAACTATATCTCCTGTTCTAAGAGCGAATCTTCTAATCTGTGTAGCGCTTACATACGCATCGTTAGCGCTATTGGAAAAGTTTTCATTTATAGCTCTTAAGAACCCATACCCTTCGGGAGTTATCTCTAAAATTCCAGTAAAAAGAATATACCCGCCTTTGCTGACTTGATTTTTTAAAATCTCAAACATCAAATCTTGCCGTTTTAGCTCTTGCGGGTTTTCAAGTCCTAATTCAGAAGCTATATCTAAAAGTTGATCCATACTTTTGGTTCTTAGCTCCTCAATGGTATACCCTTCTACTGGAATATGGGTTCTTTCTTGAGTGGAGTTTTCACTACTGTTATCGCTCATTCTTTCCTTCTTTTAGTGGTTTTGCAGATTGATGAGGTTGTTCCTCTAGGAGATTTTTCGTTATTATATCAAAAAAGTGTGTATTATCCTTGCATAAACGCCAAGTATAAAAGAGGAGGATAGATGATCACATTTAGATAGCTCATAAATTTATGAACTGGAGTGTTTAAAGGCAAAGGAAACAGCTCTTCAATCTCTCCTTTTTCTATCTTTTTGATTAAAGCAAGTTTATAGGCTATATCCAAAAATTTAAAAAAAAGTAAACTCATAAACCAAAAATTGGCCAATTCAAACTTTATTCCTAAAAATAGAGTGTAGATAAAACTAGGATGGGAAAGAAAAAAGTGAAAAATTCCCCGTTTATACTGCTTATAGATATTGGCAAGAATATCACCAAAACTATCTCCCTTTTGCCAGGATGATTCATAAAGTTCAAAAACTACTAATAGAAAAACGTATATAATAATCTCTTGCATACTGCTCCCTAGAAAGGTTTAAGGTGATTATACTAAATAGCGGTGGAACCTTTAATAAAGTTTACGATCCTATCATTGGAGATTTAGTAGTTCCAAAGAATAATGACGCGGTAGAAGAGATTTTAAAAAAAGTTAACCTCTCAATTCCAGTATATGGATTGATTTATAAAGATAGCTTAGAGTTTACCCAAAAAGATAGAGAGAAACTTTTAGAAGCGGTAAAAGGAAAAAGGAGTGTTGTAATAGTTCACGGTACGGATACGATGGAAGAGAGCGCCACTTTTTTGGCAAAAAATCTTCCTAAAGAGAGTTGTGTGGTTTTTACCGGTTCGATGTATCCTTATTCTATCGATCCAGTCCAAGCTAGTGCCAATTTGATGTTAGCAATTTCAAAAGCTCTCTATTTTTGGAGTGAGGGGGTATTTATTGCGATGAATGGGATTGTAGATAGTTATGAGAGGGTAAAAAAGGATAGGAAAAGGGGAATTTTTGTCAAAAGTTAGATGCGATCACTGCCATTTAGAGTTTGATGAGAAGGTGATGATAAAAGATGGAGAGCATTATTTTTGTTGCAAAGGGTGTCAAGGAGTTTTCCATCTTTTAAAAAGTGAAGGGTTGGATAGTTTTTATGAAAAGCTAGGAGATACTACTCTTCACCCTGCTTTAAATCAAGTAGATGAGAAAGAGCTGGAGCGGTTTGATCTAGAGGGTTTTAAGAAAAAGTATATCAAAGTAAGAGAAGATGGGCTTTATGAGATTTTTTTAATAATTGAAGGGATTCACTGCTCCGCGTGTGTGTGGTTAAATGAGAAAGTTCTCCATAAGACTCCCGGAATTGTTGAGGTTTCTATCAACTACACCAACAATA
>JAADFB010000034.1 GCA_013153095.1 Campylobacterota bacterium
GAGCGAGGCGGTTTATTCCACCTCAAAAACTCTCTTTTTAAGAATAAATGGAGAGGTAGCAATAGGTTCTTCATTCAATCCTAACTTTTTAGCTAAAGGAGGTTTTACTAACTTATAACCTAAAATAGCCACTACTTTATCTTTAGGTTGTAGTTGAAAGCGGTACTCAAAAACTCTTTTCTCATTGGCTTTTAACATAGTATCTTTTACAACCTCTTTAGCCAACCAAGGAGGAGTAGGTTTACCATCAGCTCCAATAACTCTAACTAAAGTCTCTTGCTTTTTAAACACCTCTTTACCATCTCTTATCACTTTAACTTTTAAAAAAGCCACTCTAGCAGGGTGTAAAAGCAGATCGTGAGGAAGTTTTGAGTTTAAGGCGATCTCAAAACTTTTTAAGTAAGGTAAGAATTCAATATCGACATATTTTCTTAACATCTTATTATGGACATGAGCACCTGGGAAGCCGTGAAATGTATGAGTTTTGGTTTCTCTTAAGGTAGAGACACTCCCCTTTACTTTAGGCATATGGCAACGGGTACAGTTACTATTTTCTATCTCTCTATTCTCATTTGTAGAGCAAACATTTAAACCAAAACGGTTTCTTTTATGGGAATGGCATCCCATACAAACATTTCCTTTTAAAAAGTTAGGATTTGAGGTATCGATCTCGTGATAAGGGGATTTGATATGATCTTTTCTAGTCCCAAAGTAATGTTTAGGAGTAGGTGAGATGATGTTGGTATTGGTTACTAATCCTTCCCTAATAGCTTTTATTCTATGACAATAAGCACAAGCAACTGAATCGTTTTGAGTTGGATTTTTTGGATCTGGGCCTACCCCATTAGGAGCCATTAACTCCTCTAAATTGTTCGCTGCTGGAGTGTGACATTTTGCACAAGTATAAGCGTTTTTTTTACTTTTAGGATGTTTCTTCCATACCGCCGCGTGGATAGGGTCTTTAAAAATATTTGCGTTAGCGTGTTGACTGGTTTGAAACTCCTCCCAGATTGTAGGATGGCAAGATTTACAATCACTATTAGGAGCAAAGCTAGCATAAAGAGTACCTACTAAAATTAGTGATATAACCCCTTTTCTCATCGTTTCTCCTTCAACTCTTCTCTTCTTTTTAAAGCTTCGTTACTTGGTGTAGAGGGAGAGCTAAAAACCGCTTTTCCATACAATACACAACCCTTATCTCCAGGATCACAAGGCTTTTTTAATAGCTCACACAACTCCCCTTTTTGATAAGAACAACCCCAACCGCTCATTAAAACTCCTTTTGATATAATACTTTGCAAAAAAAGGATACTTAAATGAAAAAGATTTTTGCGTTCGCAATTGTAGCATTTTTCTTAGCGGGATGTACCCAAGAAACTCAAAATAAGCTAGGACGTGCAATAGTTAATTGGACTGGAACCGAAGGAATTTTAGAAGTTTACAGCGGTGGAAAGGTTGTTAGAAGGTTTATGGACATTGATAAAATCTCTACCGCTTACGGAACAGAAGATAACAAACCTAGACCTTACCGATACGGTTATGGATATTTAGATGCCAATTTAAACGGAAAACTGGACGAGAATGAAAAAAAGAATAAGGTTTATTTTGAATTTAGTGACTATTCTACTCAGTACCTCTTCTTTGAGCATCCGTAATGATCCTTTACATTCACGGCTTTAAATCGTGTGGTGAAGGAAATAAAAGCCAAGCTCTAAGAAAGTTTTTTAGCGATCTCCTCTCTCCTAACCTTCCTTTCTCTCCCGCCCAAGCTATTAAAGAGCTAGAAAAGATAATTCAAACTAATTCTATCGATCTTCTTATTGGTTCCTCTTTAGGAGGATACTATGCTACCTACCTAGCTCAAAAGTTTAATATCAAAGCGGTTTTAATAAACCCTTCTACTCGTCCCTATCACACTTTAAAACCTTATATCGGAATCCAAAGCCGTTTTTGTGATGGGGTAAAGTTTGAATGGAAAGAGAGATATTTGGAAGAGCTTTTGAGATTTGATACTACCAATTTAAAACGAAACCTTTTTTTAGTTCTTCTTCAAACAGGAGATGAGGTACTTGATTACAAGATCGCTTTAAGAAAGTATAAAAATCAACGTAGAATCGTAGAATATGGGGGAAATCATAGGTTTGAAAATATTGAAGATTATTTGTGTTTGATAAAAAATTTTAGGGAGAAAAATGGAAGTAATAGAACTGTTTAAAAAGTTACTCTCATATCCCAGTATAACCCCAGATGATGCTAACAGTTTAAAATTTATTCAAAGCTATCTTAGTGACTATAAAGCTTTATGGTTTAACAAAGAGGGAGTTAAAAACCTTTTTTTGTATAAAAAGTTTACCCCCAATAAAAAGCATCTTTGCTTTGCAGGGCATATTGATGTGGTACCACCAGGAGAAGGATGGAAGAGTGATCCCTTCTCCCCAGTGGAAAAGGATGGTTATATCTTTGCTAGAGGCGCTCAAGATATGAAAAGTGGGGTTGCCGCCTCTATTCAAGCTCTAAAAGAGGTAAAAAAGTTTGATGGAACGTTAAGTTTGTTGCTAACAAGTGATGAAGAGGGAGAAGCGATTTGGGGAACAAGGTTTGCATTGGAAGAGTTGGGAAAAAAAGGTCTTCTTCCAGATTACGCAATTGTAGCAGAACCTACCTGCGTAGAAAGATTTGGAGATAACATAAAAATAGGACGAAGAGGTTCAATTAATGGGGTATTAGAGATTTTTGGAAAACAAGGACACGCCGCTTATCCTCAAAAAAGTGTAAACCCTATCCATCAAATAGCCCCCATTCTTCCTAAAATTGCAGGGAAAAAGTTGGATGAGGGAGATGAGTATTTTCAACCCAGCCAGTTAGTAATTACCGATATTAGAGCAGGTATAGAGAAAACAAACGTAACTCCTGAAAAACTTAAACTGATGTTTAATGTTAGAAATAGCACTAAGACTACCCTAGAAGATGTAGAAGGGTTTATAAAAAAAAGTTTAGGAGATTTAAATTATCAATTAACCCTAACTCAAAGTGCCCACCCTTTTTTAACTAATCAAAACTCAAAAATAGTTCAAGCTTTAAAAGAGGCGATCCAAAAGGTGGTAAGAATTACCCCTAATCCTTCCACTTCAGGAGGTACTAGCGATGCACGTTTTTTTGCCCAAAAAGGGGTCGATACAGTAGAGTTTGGAGTTTCTAACGATACGATCCACGCCCCAAATGAGAGAGTTTTAAAAGAGGAAGTTGTGCAACTTTACCAAGTTTTTAAGGAGGTGATCCCCCTTATTGGGAGATCGTAGAGTTGGTTTCTGGAGAGACTTTACACTCCTCTAACTTCTCTTCCAATTCCATCACCTTATCATCCAATACACTTACAGCTTTTACATTAGCTCCATATTTGAAAACTAACTCCCCTCCATCTTTCCCTTGCTTGAGCGCAAATCCGCTAAAACCGGCTAAAGCCAGTACAAAAAATAGTCTAGCTAAAGTGTTATTTAACGCTGCAGTTAAAAGTTTTAAAAAGAAGATTCCCATAATCCCATAAACTAGATAAATTCCTAAGGTTTTATGCGATTTTAAAAGTGCTTTTCCATCGTTATTTAACAGTGCGTATGCCTCACTTCCATCAACTTTACCGGTAAAAAAAGCACCTAAATAAACTACTACACTCAATAAAAGTAGTAATGAGGAGATAACTCCTATACACCGCCGTCTTAAGAAAAGGTTAACAATTTCTAATACCAAAGCTAAAAGAGGTAAAACTATTGCAAAATGGACTACGGGAGAATGGAGTAAAGGGGGGATTTCAAACGGAAGTTTGAGAGAGTCTAAAATTTCTACCATATTTAATCCTTTAAAGTGGGATTTTTACCATTCTATCATAACTTTTCTTTATTTTAAAAGTGGAAGTTACTCTTTTACCGTTTTTATGGCGATTTGATTGAAGTTTTTCTCTTTTAAGAGGTCTAGAAGTTTTACAAAAAACTCAAAGGGAGCTGCTTTATCACTTTGGATTAAAATAAAACTTTCTTTAGAAATTGAATTTAATTCTCGTTCTAGCTGAGATAAAGTAACTTTTTTAGAGTCTAAAAAAAACTCTCCTTCTTTGGAGATAGAAACCTCTATCTTTTTTAAAGGAAGCTCTTTAGCACTTTGGGCAGATGGAAGATCGATTTTTAAACTTCCTTTAGCTATAAAGGTTGCGGTAGTTAACACCATTACCAACATTACCAACATAATATCTATCAAAGGAATCACATTGATTTGATCAAACCGCTTTAGATTCATTTTCTATATCCCAATCTGCTAGTAACACCTCAACCTTTCTAATTAAATAGTTGTAAAACCACGTTGCTAAAATCGCTACAACCAATCCTACCGCGGTTGCTTTTAAAGCTAACGCTAACCCCACCATTATTTTTTTAGTCTCTACTAACCCTGCTTCTCCTAAAGTGTAGAAGGTTAACATTATTCCTAATACTGTTCCTAGCAATCCTACATAAGGAGCGGAAGAGGCGATAGTTGCAATTAAAGAGAGGTGTTTAGTTAGTTCAATCTCAAGCTCCTCTTTTTTTTTAAACTTTTCTACTTTTACTTTTTTAAAAAAAAACCATCTTTCCAATGTCAACCAAACCGCTAAAAAACTCATAATTACCAAAACTCCAATAACCCCATAATCAACAATCTCTTTAAGATGTTCTATCATCCACTTTTACCCTTTTTAAATTTAATGCTACCGTCGTACCCCTTCCACGCTTGGAATCTATCCTAATCTCTATTCCCTCCTCATCACAACAACTCTTTACAATACTTAGCCCAATTCCAAAACCCTCTTTCTTCTCATTTGCCCTATAAAACCGCTCAAAAATCTTTATCAACTCGCTCTCTTCAATCCCTTCTCCATTATCTTTTATCATAAGTTTATCTCCCTTTACAATGATTTGTATCAAACTCCCTGCAGTGGAATATTTGATCGCATTGGAAAGTAAGTTATCAAACGCTTTTGTAAAGGAGTGTTTAGATACTTTAATTTTTAAAGGGGAAAGTTCTAAAATAATCTTTCTCTCTTTTAAAAGCTCGCTAAAAAACTCTATCCGCTCTTTAATAAACTCCTCCAAATCAATCACTTCTTTCTCAGCTTTGTCGATCCTTTTTTTTATCCCATAATCGACCTCTTTGTACAATTCCAACAGCTGATTGGCAGCAGACTCTATTCTCTCTAATCTTCGTAACTCTTTATGTTCTTTAATCTTTCGTTTAAGCAAAGAGACATTTGCTTTAATAGTAGCCACGGGGATATTTAGCTCGTGTAACGTATCTTTTAAAAGACGATCCAACTCCTCATTTTGTTTCACAATTGGAGAAAGGGCGTATTTTGCAAATAGATAGCCTATAAAAAGAGTTAAAAGAGTTAATAAAACCCCCAATAACCACAATCCCCTCCAGCCCACATTACTTACCCATAAGTATCCGCTAAAAAAGATTAAAAAAACGGAGATAGAAAAAAGAAGCACAAAAGCAAAAAGATCGCTACTTTTCAAAACGGTAGCCTACTCCCCTAATATTGGTGATAGCATCTTTTCCAAACACTTTTTTTAAACTGTTTACATAAACTCTTAACGCCCCATCGCTTACAATTTCATCCGGTTTCCAAAGATGTTGGTAGATAATCTCTTTAGAGAGTGTTTTTTTTCGGTGTTTTAAAAAAAGTGCTAAGAGTTGAAGCTCTTTAGGATTTAACTCTACAAACTCCTCCCCTCTTTTTAAAGCGTTTTGCTTAAAATCGAAGGTAAATTCTTCTATCTCAACTATCTCCTCTCCATAAGCACGCTTTAGAAGAGCTTTTATTCTAAGTAACAGCTCTTCAATATCTAACGGTTTAGTTACATAATCATCAGCTCCAATTAAAAACCCCTCTTTTAGATCATCTTTATGGTTCTTGGAGGTGATAAAAATTGTGGGAGTATTATCTCCACTTTTTCTAAAATCTTCTAAGAGAGTAAACCCATCCGTATCTGGAAGTTTTACATCAAACAGATAAAGATCGTAACGCTTATGGTAGCTAAACTCGATCGCTTCCCTTGCACACTCCGCCCAATCTACACTATACCCTTCTTCACTTAAAAGCTCCTCTAAAGTTTCTCCAAAAAGCTTATCATCCTCTAGTAACAAAATCTTAAACGACACTCTCAACCCTCCACTCTAAAGCTTCATTTGCAAATAGAGGTACCACTCCTTCATATTCGTTAGGAACTTTAAAGAGTTCATTTACCAATTTTACCACTTTTTTGGGAGGTTTGATATTGTAAATTTTTTGGGCATTTGTACTTACAAATTTTTGAAGATTTTCTTCTTTTCCCTTTTTAGCAAACAGTTGTGCCAATGCACTTAAAGCTACCGGTGCATTAAAAACTCCAGCTGCGCATCCGGGAGCCTCTTTTTTCTCTCTTGGATGTGGAGCAGAGTCGCTTCCAAACATCACCTTCTCGTATCCACTTAAAGCAACCTCTTGTAACGCCTCTTTATCTTTGGGTGTTTTTAAGATCGGTTTGCAAAAAAGATGAGGTCTTAACAATCCCCCTGCAAGATCATCTAAAGTAAGATAAAGATGATGAATAGTAATAGTTGCAAACAGATTGTCAAATTTACCTAAAAGTTCTACAGAATCTTTAGTCGTGATATGCTCCATCACAATTTTTAAGTTAGGAAAGTTTTTAGCGATCTCTTCATACACTTTTAAAAACTCTCTCTCCCTCTCCATTACAAATCCATTACTTTCTCCGTGAACTGCTAAAACTATCCCCAATTCACTCATTGCCTCTAAAGTGGGAGCCAGCTTATCAAACTCTTTAACCCCCTCTTGGGAATTGGTAGTAACTCCGCTAGGATAAAGCTTAATTGCTAAAATCTCCTCTTTTACACTTTTTAAAAACTCCAAATCGTAGTTAGATTTAAAAAAGAGTGTCATATAGGGAGTAAAGTGATCCTTTTTGGTAATTTGCTCTATCTCCTCCTTATACTCTACCACCCTTTTTTTAGTAGTTACTGGAGGAATGAGATTAGGCATAATCAACGCCCCGGCAAACTCTTTAGAGCTTAAAGGGGCAACCTTTTTTAACATCTCCCCATCTCGTAAGTGAAGATGCATATCTAAGGGGGATTCTAAAACGATCATACCAACTCCTCTAACAGTTCCATTATAGCTTTTTGATACTCCTTAGCCCTAGCTAAAGTGGTAGCCTCAAAACGGGTTACCAGCGTGGGAGTTGTGTTACTAGCTCTAACTAAAGCCCATCCATCTTCAAACACAACTCTTACCCCATCAATATCGATTATCTCTTTAATTGTTGGAAACCCTTGGGGGGGAGTTTGTAACCTTTTTTTCAACTGTTCAATAATTTTAAACTTATTTTCTTCTGTAGTTTTTATTTTAATTTCAGGAGTTGTAAACACTTTGGGCAAAGTTTCGATCTCTTTATCTAAATCGACTCCATTACGCAGTAACTCCAAAACTCTTAAAGTAGCATAGATCGCATCGTCAAACCCATAATAACGATCGTTAAAAAAGAGATGTCCACTTACCTCAGCTGCAAAATCTGCATCGGTTTGAGCGATCTTAACTTTTAAGTTGCTATGGCCGGTTTTGTGCATTATCGCTTTACCGATCTTATTGATCTCATTATACATCACTTGAGAACATTTTACTTCGCCTATTACTGTGGGGTTTTGCATATGGCGCGCAAAAATTATTGCTAATTCATCCCCTTTAAAGTTGTGTTTAGGAGTTAAAACAGCAATTCTATCTGCGTCTCCATCATAAGCAAACCCTACTTCTTCCAAAATCTTTTTTAAATCTTTCAAATTTTCCTCTTCACTAGGATCGGGATGGTGGTTTGGGAAAGTTCCATCCGGCTCACAATAAAGGGAGGTATAGTTTAAGTTAAGTTGGTTAAAGATAGGCTCTAAAACAACCCCTGCGACTCCATTTCCACAATCTATAGCGATCTTTTTTGGAAGTCGTTGAAGATGGGAAAACTCTTGTAACATAAAATCGATATACCTCTCCTTTGCCGGGATAGGGTAAAAGATAGGGTTGTTGTAAATCTCAATTTCACTATTTAAAACCTTTTCTCCTAAAGAGTAGATCGCCTCTCCAAAAAAAGGTTTTTTGTTAACAGTTATCTTAAAACCGTTATATTGAGGAGGATTATGGGAGCCGGTAATTTGGATCGAGGCGTCAGGTATAACCTCTTTACCTTCAACTTCAAAACTTACAAAGTTACTAAAATAGTTTACTCCAGTAGGCACCATCCCCATCCCCAAAACCTTCTTGTTAGCAAAATTTATTCCGCTAACTAGCCATTCAAACAGTTTAGGAGAGTGAAGCCTAGCATCATACCCTACCGCTATAAAATCTCCTTTAACCTCTTGGGCAAGAAAATAGCCTATTTTTTTTACAATCTTTTCATTTAACTCTTTTTCAAATATTCCTCTAATATCATACTCTCTAAAAATCGACCTCATCTTAAACCTTTACGCAGTTTTGTAGAGTGGGATTATAGCAAAGAGTTGTTTTAATTTTTAAGATTTAACTTTTTGGCTTTTAAAAAAAAGGGGTGTATAGAGGTTTAAGAAGTTGTAAAGAGGGTACCCCCTTTGTGGGAGTTTTCTAAAAGGAAGCTTTTGACATCACTTAAATCAAATCCACTTGCCAAAAACATAGGTTTATCCCGTTCCAATAGGAACTGAGCGGCTTTGAGTTTAGTCACAATTCCACCGGTTGCAAAGGAGGAGTTGGGGTTATGTTCGGTAGTTAGAAGCTCTTGGGGAATTTGGGTTACCTTTTTTAGAAGTTTAGCATCCGGGTATTTTCGGGGGTCTTTATCATAGAGTCCATCAATATCGCTTAAAATAACTAAGAGGTCTGCATCAAAATAGTAGGCTACATGAGCAGAAAGCTGATCGTTATCTCCAAAAATCAATTCTTCCGTAGCTGTAACGTCGTTTTCGTTAATAATTGGGATCACTTTGTTTTTTAAAAGCACCTCTATAGCATTTTTAGCGTGGGCGGTTCGTTTTCTGCTATCAAAATCATCGGCACTTAAAAGAAGTTGAGCTACATAATCTCCAAACTTTTCAAACTTTTTCTGATAGCTTCTCATCAACATCGGTTGCCCAATAGCGGCTAACGCTTGCTTGTTGGGAAGATGTGATTTATCCAAGTTAACTTTTGTATATCCAGCCGCAACCGCTCCAGAGCTAACCAAAATTACCTCATCTTTTCTATTAAGTTGGCTTAGAAACTCTACTAAACTTGCCATTCTCTCTTTAGCAAGTCCCTCATTATGGGTTAAGACTGCACTTCCAACTTTAACTACTACTCTCCTCACTCATAACCTTTTTAACCAGTTGATATAGGAGAAATTTTAACACTTCAATGTTTATATTGCTTACTGCAGAAATAGGAAGCACAAAGTGAGGTTTTAGGTTATCTTTATCTAGATAAAAAAAGTAACCGTATCTATCAATTTGATGAGGTAGTTTTAAAGCTTCTAGGAAAGTTTTTATCTTCTTGTTAGCTTCATCTATTGAAAGGGCATCTACTTTTGTTAAAGCGATTCCAAACGCCCTATTAGCTAGTTTTGGAGAAAATTTTGCTAGTTCCTTTTGTAAAATTTTAAACTGCTTGATAGGTTCGCGATAACTGGTTAAATCGATTAGATAAAGCAATGTCTTGGTGCGCTCAATATGTTTTAAAAATTTTAGCCCTAACCCCTTTCCTTCGCTTGCCCCTTCAATGATTCCGGGAATATCTGCAACTACAAAGCTCTCCGTCTCTCCAACTTTTACCACTCCAAGTTTTGGGGTTAAGGTTGTAAACTCATAGTTAGCTATCTCAGGTTTAGCGTTTGAGATTACAGAAATAAGAGTCGACTTTCCTACATTGGGAAACCCTACCAACCCTACATCTGCTATCAGTTTAAGTTCCAGTCTTACGGTTTTACTTTCACCGGGTAAACCCGGTTGTGCATAAGTGGGACGCTGATTAGAAGCCGATCTAAAATGCCAGTTTCCCTTACCTCCCTTTCCACCTTTTAAAAAAAGAACTTTTTCTCCATCGTGAATTAAATCTAATAAGACCTCTCCACTCTCCTCATCTATAACTTGAGTTCCTGGAGGGACTACTAAAACTAGGTCTTCTCCATCTTTTCCGTGCCGTTTTCTCCCTTCTCCCGGGCGTCCATTTTTAGCTTTTAAAACCTTTTTCCCTTTAAAATGGGAGAGGGTGTGAGTGTTTTTATCCACCAAAAAGTAAACATCGCCCCCTTTTCCTCCATCCCCTCCATCTGGACCACCTTTAGGGACAAACTTTTCTCTTCTAAAACTAACTGCACCTTGCCCCCCTTTTCCAGAATGGAGAGTGAGTTTAACACTATCAATAAACATTGAAGTTCCTTAAAAAGAGGCGTTTGGGCAAAAACCCAAACTACAAAGTAGGATATACTGAAACTTTTTGTCGCTTTTTATCGTAGCGTTCAAATTTTACATAACCATCAATTAAAGCAAAAATGGTATGATCTTTTCCCAATCCCACATTGTTACCGGGATGGATTTTTGTTCCCCGCTGTCTAACGATGATGTTTCCAGCTCTAACAAACTCTCCACCAAACTTTTTAACCCCTAATCTACGCCCCGCGCTATCGCGGTTGTTCTGGGTACTCCCTTGACCTTTCTTGTGAGCCATACACTACTCCTTAAGGGTGATTGATTGAGGTGATTTTGATTCTAGTAAAATCTCTTCTAAAACCTCGCTTTAATTTGGAATCTTTTCGGCGCCGTTTTTTGAAGATGATAATCTTTTTCTCTCTACCTTCGTTAATAACTTCTCCCTCTACTACCGCATTTTTGATATAGGGAGTTCCTATAGTGAAATTATCACCATTACCGATAGCTAGCACCTCTTTAAACTCAACTTTGGTTTTTGGCTCTAAGCCCATCTTATCAAAGCGAATAATATCGCCCTCTTTAACTTTATACTGTTTGCCGCCACTTTTGATTATAGCGTACATCCTAAAATCCTTTTGGGGTGATGAATCGTGCGAGCTATTATACAAAAAGTTTAAAAGATAATCAAAATGTTAGGGCAAAGCCCTAAAACTGGATTAACCCTTCAGTTGGACTGCTAGCGGTAGCGTAAGGTTTTTTAGGAATTCTTCCAGCTAGATAGCTCATTCTTCCAGCGATTACGGCGTGTTTCATCGCTTCAGCCATCAAAATCGGGTTTTTAGCTTGGGCAATAGCGGTATTGGTTAAAACTCCATCAGCTCCTAACTCCATCGCAATAGAAGCATCGCTTGCACACCCAACTCCAGCATCTACGATTACAGGTACTTTTACCGCCTCCTTTACAAAAACCACATTATAGCGGTTTTGAATCCCTAATCCGCTTCCAATAGGAGCCGCTAAAGGCATAACCGCATCTGCTCCCGCATCTTCTAGCTTTTTAGCAATGATAGGATCGTCGTTTGTGTAAGCCATCACCGTAAACCCATCCTTTGCTAACACCTCACACGCTTTTACAGTTTCAATTACATCGGGATAGAGAGTTTTTTGGGTATCTCCAATAATTTCAAG